>JAWVYG010000087.1:0-8001 GCA_033722815.1 Halioglobus sp. | reverse complement strand
TGGAACTACCCCATCGCCATGGTGATCAACCCGCTGTGCAACGCACTGGCCGCCGGCAACCGGGCCATGGTCAAGCCCTCCGAGTTCAACCCAAAGACTGCCGCGCTGCTGCAACAGCTGTTGCACGAGTATTTCCCCGACGGGGAAGTGGTGGTGGTCAACGGCGGCCCCGAGGTGGGCGCGCGCTTCGCGGCGCTGCCCTTCGGCCACCTGTTCTTCACCGGCGCCGGCGGCATCGGCAGCAGGGTGATGGAGGCCGCGTCGCGCAACCTGACCCCGGTGACGCTGGAGTTGGGCGGCAAGTCGCCGGTGGTCATCGGCAAGTCGGCCAACCTGGTGGATGCGGCGGCGCGGATCATTACCGGTAAGTGCATGAACTCGGGGCAGGCCTGCGTGTCGCCCGACTACGTTTTCGTGCCCCAGGACGACGTCGAGCTGTTTATCAACATCTGCCGCGCCACCTTCGTCACCCAGTTTCCCTCCGTGCTGAAAAACCGCGACTACACGGCGGTCATCAACGAGCGCCACTACGAGCGCATCATGGGCTACCTGCGCGAGGCCGAGGAAGCCGGCGCGCGGCTGGAAAACCTGTCGGGGGAGCCGCCGATGGCGGGCAACCACCGCATACCGCTGCATATAGCGGTCAACCCCGATGATTCGCTGTCGATGATGCAGGAGGAGATTTTCGGGCCGCTGATGATCGTCAAGGGCTACGCCGACGTCACCGACGTCATCCACTACATCAACGCGCGCCCCAATCCCCTGGCCCTGTACTACTTCGGCAAGGACAAGGCAGAGCGGGAACTGGTGCTCAACCACACCCTGTCCGGCGGTGTCAGCATCAACGAGGTGATGATGCACGTGGGCTGTACCGACCTGCCCTTCGGTGGTGTGGGCGCCAGCGGCATGGGCAATTACCACGGACGCGAGGGCTTTCGCACCTTCAGCCACGCCCGCGGCGTCTATACTGAGGGCAAGGTCAATCTGGCCAAACTGGCGGGCACGCTCCCGCCCTACAACCCGGCGAAGCTGAAGAAACTGCTTTCCGGGCAAATCAGTAAATAGCACTGACAGGACTGCAACGGGAGAAAACGGCATGGCTTTTCACGGCAAGGTAGCACTCATCACCGGTGGCGGCAGCGGCATGGGCCAGACGCTGGCGCGCAAGCTCGCGCAGCAGGGGGCGCAGGTCGCCATCCTCGATGTGAGTGAAGAGGGCATGGCGAAAACCGCCGAGGGCCTGGAGTCGGTGCGTCCGTACAAAGTCGATATCAGTGATACCGACGCGGTGCACGCCTGCGTGGCGCAGGTGGAGGCGGACCTGGGGCCGATCGATCGCGTGGCCAACGCCGCGGCCATCATGCCCTTCGGCAGGCTGCTGGAGCAGGACCCGAAGGTGCAGCTGAAGCTGATGGATATCAACTACGGCGGCCTGGTGAACATCGCCACCGCGGCACTGCCCGGGATGATCGCCCGCGGCAGCGGCGACTTCATCAGTTTCTCGTCCATGTCCGGTGTGATTCCCGGCCTGCTGATGGGCGGCTATTGCGCCACCAAGGGCGCGGTGCAGATGTATACCGAGGTGCTGTACCACGAGAACCGTGACAGCGGCGTGCGCTTCTGTTGCGTCTGTCCCCCACCGGTGGCCACACCGCTGTGGAAACAGGCCGAGGCGACCGTGATGCCCAAGCTGGTGGAGTCCGGCGAGGTCATCCAGCCCGAAGACGTTATCGCGGACTTCGAGGAATGCCTGGAGAAGGGCAAGTACCTATCCTTCCCCGGCAAGCAGACCCGTACGGGGTACATCATGCGCCGCTTTATGCCGAACTTTGTCTGGAACCACGCCCACAAGGCGGAGGGCTTTTAGGCAGTGCACGCCTGGGTCTGTGCACAGCTGATCGGCGAGGACGGCCTGGTTTTCGAGGAGCAGCCCGAGCTGAGTCCCGGTCCCGGCCAGGTGCAGGTGCGCACCGGCTGCGTGGCGCTGAACTTTCCCGACGTGCTGATCACCCGCGGCAAGTACCAGATGAAACTCGAACCGCCGTTCATACCGGGCAGCGAGCTTGCCGGCGAGGTGATCGCGGTGGGTGAGGGCGTAACCGATATCGCCCCGGGGCAGCGTGTGCTTGCCATGACCGGTTTCGGCGCCTTCGCCGAGGAGGTGCTGGTTACACCGCCGATGCAGCAGATCATGGTGATACCCGACGCCATGTCGGACGAGGAAGCCGCGGCATTCAACATGGTCTACGGCACCGCGATGCACGGTCTCGAACAGCGCGGGCAATTGCGCCAGGGCGAGACACTGCTGGTGCTGGGCGCCGCCGGCGGCTGCGGCAGCGCCGCGGTGCAGATCGGCAAGGCCATGGGCGCCACCGTGATCGCGGGTGCGAGCAGCCTGGAAAAGTGTGAGCTGGCGCGACGCTTCGGCGCCGACGAGGTCATCAATTACCGCGAAGAGGACCTGCGCGAGCGCACCCTGGAATTGACCGGCGGAGACGGCGTCGACGTGGTGTTCGATCCGGTGGGCCACGACCTGTTCAAGCCCGCGCTGCGCAGCCTGGGGTGGAACGGCCGCTACCTGGTGATCGGTTTTGCCGGCGGCGATATCCCGCAGCTGGGTATCAACTATACCATCCTGAAATCCATCGCCGTCGTCGGCGTGGCCTACGGCATGTCCGCGATCCACGACCCGGCAATGAACGCGGAGAATTTCGAGCGCCTGTTCGACTGGTACGAGCAGGGACTGCTCAAGCCCCATGTCGGCAGGCAATACCAGTGCCGGGAACTGCCCGACGCCCTGCGCGAGATGAGCGCCGGGAATACGCTCGGCAAGACCGTCGTCTCGTTCTGAGGCGCGCGATTGCACAGCGCCGGTAAACAGGAGCAACCTACATGTATATACCCGGCCGGCTCAGTGAAGACTTCATCGACATGGCGAGGTTCGATCCGACCCATATGGCGCGGTTCGCCAACGAGCAGCTGAAGACCATCACCGAACCGCACCGCAGGAAAATCCTGATCAACTTCCGCGATCACGCCCTGGCCGAGAGCATGGGCGACTACGACGCGCTGATGGCCACCTGTTCACGCAGGCGCCAGAGCTACGAGGTATTCGCGGACACCGACAACGAGTTCACCCGCCACCAGCCGCAGAGTTATGACGAGCTGGTGCCGCACTACCGCGCGTTGATCGATTCGAACATGTACCTCATCCACGGCGAGCCGGAGAAGCTCATCGTCGGCGATGACAGCCTGATGGCGCAGATGGTGCAGCACATGATCGTGCCGGGCGTCATCGCCAAGCTGGCCTTCGGGGTGGACGAGGCGGCCGAAGACGGTGTCTACCTGTTCACGACCCGGCTGGCGGTCATCTTCATCTTCGACGAGGACGGCATGGGCTGCGGTGAGCACGCCTTCGGCGGCAAGACCGATATCAGCCAGATGCGCCTGCTCGAACACGACGAGATCCCCGGGCAGTATTTCAGCGGCCCGCGCAAGGTGGAAGATTTCTTCGCCGCCAACCCGGGCCTGGAGTGGCCCCTGCACTGATTGCCCACCGACCGGTCATGGCGTTCGATGCCGGCCTGACCCACAGGCCATGGCGCCCTCGTCGGCCTTTCGTGGTCGGAGTGACAAGTGCGGCGCGGTCCTTGTCCCTGGCCCGGGGATCGCTGCGATGAAACGGCTGCTGCGGGTGGTTGCCGGGCTGGTCGGCCTGGCCGTTGTCATCCTTGCGCTGCTGACCGCGACCTCCTGGTTCCATCCGCAACTGATATCCGCTCTGGTACTGGCTTTGGAGGAACCCGCTGTGGGCGACGCGCCGTTCGAGCCCGACCGGGTGTCGAACGACTGGGGCAGCTGGTTTGAACAGCAGGGCAGGGACGGCTGGCAGGTGGCGCCGGCGCCACTGCTGACTCCCTGGGGCGAGCGGCTGGATATCGACAACGTGCTGCCGGAGTACCCACGGCCGCAGCTGGTGCGCAGTGAGTGGCTCAATCTCAACGGCTTGTGGTCGTTCAACGTGGTGCCGCGCCAGGCCGGTGTCGTAGAGGAATTCCCCGGCCGGATCCTGGTGCCCTTCGCCGTGGAGGCGCCGCTGTCCGGTGTGGGCAGGCCGGTCTATGCCGGTGAGATGATCTGGTACAGGCGGACTTTTACGGTTCCCGCACACTGGGGCGACCAGGAGCGCATCCTGCTGCACTTCGGCGCGGTGGACTGGCGCGCCACCGTCTACGTCAATGGCCGGGAAGTAGGAAAGCACGAGGGCGGTTACACGCCGTTCTCTCTCGATATCACCGACGCGTTGGTCGGTTCCGGGAGCAACGAACTGGTGGTGTCCGTCTGGGACCCGACGGACGCCGACGGCGCCAGCCAGCAGCGGGGCAAGCAGACCCTGTTGCCGCGCTCGATTTACTACACCGCCACGTCGGGCATCTGGCAGACCGTGTGGGTGGAGCCCGTGCCCGCAACCCGGATCGAACGCATCGCCGCCAGCGCTGACACAGCCGCGGGCACGGCTACGTTGCAGGTTGACGTCAACGGCGCCGCACAGGGGCTGGACCTGCGCGTGACCCTCACCGGTGAGGGCGCGGCGGTGACGGCCGCCGCCTCTGCTCCGGTAGTGCTGTCCCCGCGATCACCCAGGCCGTGGACGCCGGACGATCCCTACCTGTATCCGGTGACCGTTGAGCTGTACCGGGGCGAGCAGTTGCTGGACAGTGTCGAGAGTTACTTCGCGCTGCGCGAGGTCGGCCGCACGGTGAACAGGGGCGTCCCCGTGTTCACGCTGAACGGCCAGCCCGTCTTTCACCTTGGCATGCTGGACCAGGGGTACTGGCCGGGTGGGGGTATGACGGCGCCTGCGGACGACGCGTTCGTGTACGACATCGAGCTTGCGCGCTCGATGGGTATGAACGTCCTGCGCAAGCACATCAAGGTGGAACCGGCCCGGTTCTACTACCACGCCGACCGTCTCGGCATGATGGTGTGGCAGGATATGGTCAACGGCGGTTACCGGGTGCCACCGACCGAGTCCTGGGTGCCCATCCTGGATGTGATACTGCCGCTGGGCGTGTCGGACGCGGCACTCGATTTCACGGATGATAACTATGCCGGCTGGGGCAGGGACGGGTCTTCCCGGCAGGCGTTCCGCTCAGAGCTGCGAGCGATGGTGGAGTACCTGGGCAGCTTCCCCTCGATTGTGATGTGGGTGCCCTTCAACGAGTACTGGGGACAGTTCGATGCCGCGCAGATCGCGGCGTGGGTGAAAGAGCTTGACCCGACCCGGCTGGTGAATAACGCATCGGGCTGGCTGGACCGCGGCGCGGGCGATGTCTACGACCTGCACCGCTACTCCCACTACCACAAGCTGGCCAACCTCGAGGACCCGGCGGGGCGGGAGCGTGTGTTCGTGCTCGGCGAATTTGGCGGCAAGACGCTCGCGCTGCCCGGCCACCTGTGGACCGAGGAGGTGTTTGGTTACGGCGAGATTCATTCCCGCGAGGCGTTTCGCGAGGCCTACGCGGAACTCCTGCGCCTGCATATCGTCCCGCATGTCGCGGATGGGCTGTCAGGCGCCATCTATACCCAGGTCAGCGATGTGGAGCGGGAGATCAACGGGCTGGTGACTTTTGATCGCCGGGAATTGAAGGTTCCCGGCGCCCAAGTGCGGGAAATCAACAGCGAGGTTTTCGCAGCGTTTGCGCGCAGGCACGCTGATCCCGGTGGTGCTGCGCGGGCGCGCGCGGATGCCGCCGGGCACCCTGGCTTTAGTGGCGAGTAGCCCGCAGCACTCCCAAACCCAGAAGCAGCAGCCCCATCGTCGCCGGAAGCGGAACCTGCGGTTGCTCGCGCTCGCCGGGCCAGATATTGACCGGTATCGAAGCCAGGTTCCCGCCGAATTCGGCATCGACAAAATTGATATCAAAGCTGTGAGCCAGGCCGTCGCCAGTCAGTTCAATATCAAACAGCGAGATATCGCCACCGCAGCCATTGAGCAAGGCGCCCGTCAGGTTGCTGAACAGGCCGGCGGGGCCGGTGGTCTCAAGATCTACCTGGAACGGGCTGATGCACAGTGGGTGGATCTGTAAGGAGACTTGTGTCGCGACAGATTCGCCAAGGCCCAGAAATTCTACTTCGATGGAGCCGGGATCGAGTGTGGTAAAGGCGTCAACCGCCGGTGGCCCCGGAGTCACGATGGGTATGGCGCCTGAGGTGGCACTGAACGAACATGCCAGCAATAACGTAAAGAGCAGGGTGAATGGCTTCATGGATGACCTTCCTGTGTGATCAAGCGCAGACTGCGCATCGTCAGGGAAATTCGTTGAGCCTGGTCCAAACACTGCCCCTGCGTTTGTGGGCAATGTTCAGTGCGCCCGGGAGGGCATGCAATTATCATCCCCGGGGCTGCATAGGACTGTTATTTCAATACCTTATGAACCACTCCGTCTGCAGGCATGTCACGGCGGGATGCCGGGCGTAAAATATACTGACAGTGGACAGGCCGATGTTCCGGCCATTCCGCAACAGGTGCACGCTAACTTCGAAACATGCCCAGCGCCGCCCTGGCGTTCAGGTACAGGCCGAACACATTGATGGCGATACCCGCCGCGCCCACTGCGACCGAGCTGTACAACTCGGGGGAAGACTGCAGCAGGAGGACGTGTTTCACCACGCCACCGTAGCCGAGCACGAGGATCGCCGCGCCCATCAGCCAGCGGTAGGTCAGGTGGGCACCGAAATACCCCGGCAACAGGCAGAGGCCGTACAGCGTCATTGCCAGTGCGCCCTGCGCGGGCGGCGTGGACGTCAGGGGCTGGCCGCTGTCAAGCGCTGCCCAGAAGCTGGCCCAGTTGAACAGCAGGCCCAGCCCCGCGTAGAGGAATTGCAGCTGCAGCAGCGTGCGCAGGGTCATCGGGCAGCGTCACACCGCGAGCGTAAGGTCCTGCAGCGTCTCGGGACCGTCGGTGAGCTTCATGTTCCCCGTCCCGGTCACCAGCACCGTGTCGGAAAAACGGAACCCCCCGATGCCCGGCAGGTAGATGCCGGGCTCTATGCTGAACACCATGTCCGCCTGCACTTCGTGTTCGTAACCCTCGGCGAGGAAGGGGCCCTCGTGATCGGTGACGCCGAAGCTGTGGCCGGTGCGATGCAGCAGGTGCGCGCCGTGGCCGCGGGACTTCAGCAGTGCGTTCACGCCGGCGTCGATGGCGGCCATGTCGGCGCCGGGTCTGAGCATGTCGTAGGCCAGCGCTCGCGCCTCGAGCATGTCGTTGAAGGGTCTCACTGCAGCGTCCGGGACACTGCCAAGGAAGAAGGTGCGCTCGATCTCGGCGCCGTAGCCGTTGGCCATACCCTGCACCACGGTGACGTGGGGCCCGCCTTCCACCAGCGGCGAGAACAGGTCGGTGAAGTTGTGCGGGTCGTCGGACAATGCCGGCGGCTGCGTGGCGGCGTTGAATTTCGTGTTCAGTATGTTGCTGTCGGGGTGCTCGCCCAGCAGTTGCTGGATCATCAGGCCGCTGGCTTCCTTGTGCAGCAGGATCGGCAGCTGGCCCGGTGCGGCCTGCGCCAGCAGCGCCCGGTGTCCCTCCGACAGCAGGCGGGCGCAGTAGGCGATGCGGTTGATCTCGAAGGGCGACTTGACCTGCCGGACCTCGTCGACCGGGTCGGTAATGACCACCTCGCACTCGATGGCCTCGCTCACCGACAGGGGGCACTGGCTCTCCAGTCCAACGCGGCTGGCGCCAGTCAGGATCTCGCGCAGCCTGTCGGACCACATCTGCCCGGCTGGCGCCGGGAACTCGAAGTAGTGCACGAACTCCATCGGGCCGACAGACCTGACCCGCACGTGGTTCTCCTCCAGCTTCGGCATGAGGAACGACAGGCTGCCGCTGGCGGGAACGACCAGGATAAACGGGCGTTCGTGGACGAAGTTGGCGAAATTGGTCAGGTAGAAGATGTTGGCCGGGTCGTGGCACACGTAGTAGTCCAGGCCCAGTC
>JAWVYG010000086.1:0-8039 GCA_033722815.1 Halioglobus sp. | reverse complement strand
CCCTTTCCTCGGTATCCGTGCTGTACCCGACCCCGACGTCGAAACTGTGCCTGCTGGCCGGCTCCAGCTCCACCAGCACCGGCACCTCACCGTCGGCCGCGCGCGCGGGCAGCGGTTGCACAAGGCTGCCGGAAAAATATCCGGTGCGCAGCAACAGCCCCAGCAGCCGCTGCAGCAGCTGCCGGTCGTAAGCCTGCCCGGGCTCGAACTCGGCCAAAGCGGCCAGCAGGCCGGCATCCACCTCGGCGCCGCTGGAAACGAGTTCACCAAAGCGGTAGCGCGGCCCGCTGTCCCAGTGTAACGCGATATCGGCAACGCCTGAGCGTGCATCGACAAGTACCTGGCTGCGCCTGAGGCTGGCGTCGAAGTAACCCTGCCGCTGTCCCTGCGACAGCAGTGCCTGCTTCAATCGCTCGTACCGGCCGTGGTGCAGTATTTCGCCCGGCTTGAGCTCGCTCGTCTCCGTGAGTTGAGCGAAAGCGGGATCGCCGGCAGCATCACCGGTTACGCTCACCTCGCTCTCCCTGATGCGAACCGGCGCGCCCGGATCGATCTCGACCCGCAGCCGCCATACGCGAGCCGAGCGGTCCACCTCGATGTCGATATCCGGGTTGTAGTAACCCACCGCCCTGAGGGCATCGCCCACCCTCGAGCGCGCCGATGCGACGAAATTGAGCCTCTCGGCCTCGGTCTCGGGCAGACGGCTCAACCAGGCCTCGACATTGGCCTTTGCTTCGCCGCCGATACCGGTAACGGCAAGTTTAATATTCGCCGCCTGGACCAACCGGGGTGCGAATAGCGTGAGTATCAGTAAGCACAGGACGGCGCGTGTCACAGGCTGAATCCGGCGAATCTACAACCCTGCAATAGTATCGAAATGTTCGCTCTCGCTGCCAGCATGCCGTGCAGGCAAGCAACGCAGCGCCCCTGATCATCCGCCGGCGCCAAGGGCAGCGAACTCAATGCCCCCGGGTGTAGCCGTGGCCAATGCACCTCGGCCGGTGTTGCAGGCCGGGGTTATCGCTGCACGCAGTTTTCGGCCGGACTGGCGTGCGTGCTATTCTAACCGCTGCGCTGGGAGCGAACAGATCAGCGGTGATCCCGGCAGCCTGACGCATCAGGTGAGACAAGTTTCCGCCTGCCCTATCGACAGCGGAAATGCCATTCCAGCCACCATGAGCCGGAGCGACTGACAGCGATGGAACACCTGCATATTCTTATGGCGGGCCTCACGGCGATCATCCTGTTCATTTTCGGGCTCGAGAATTTCTCCCGCGAGATCGAACAGCTTTCCGGCGAACGCTTCCGGCGCAGCCTGTCACGCGTAACACGAATCCCGCTGGTAGGCGTACTGATCGGCGCGCTGGTCACCGCGGTTATCCAGTCCAGTTCCGCGACCTCGGTGATCGCGATCAGCCTCGTCAACGCCGGCGTATTGTCCTTCAAGAACAGCGTGGGGATCATATTCGGCTCCAACGTCGGCACCACGGTCACGGCGCAGCTGGTGGCCTTCAAGCTGACCGCGTTCGCCCCCGTTCTGATCATCCTGGGCTTCGCCATGTCGCTGCTGCGCTCGCGTATCTCGATTTTCGGCAAGTCGATTTTTTACTTCGGCTTCGTTTTTTTCAGCCTGAATCTCATATCGACCTCCCTGCAGCCGCTGCAGAACGAGCCCGAGCTGGTACGTTACCTGGTACAACCCCAGAGTCCCCTGCTTGCGATCCTGGTCGGATGCCTGTTTACCGCGGTGGTCCAGTCGAGTTCGGTTACCACTGGACTCGCCATCATTTTTGCGCAACAGGGGCTGTTGAGCCTGGAAAACGCCGTACCCGTGATAATGGGCGCCAACATCGGCACGACGGCAACCGCCCTGATGGCCATGTTCAACATGGACCTCGCCGCCAAGAAGACCGCTTTCAGCCACTTTCTGTTCAATATCGGGGGCGTGCTGATCTTCCTGCCGCTGTATCTGGCATTCGGCGATCGCCTCAACGCAATCGACACCGACCCGGCTATCGCCCTCGCGAATATTCACCTGGTCTTCAATCTCGGCACCAGCCTCATCTTCATCGCGCTGGTCGGACCGTTTACCCGCCTGGTCGAATCGCTGTTGGGCGAGGGCAAGATGGATTTCGAACGCCTCGACCTGCCCACGTTCGACGCCGACCGGGAATTCACAGAGGTGGCGGCGGAACTCGAGCGCAACATGGCGCCGCTGCTCGCCTTCCTGCAGGAAAACTACAACCTGGTGACTCTCAGCATCGAGTCGAATTACCACAGTGTCTACGATGCCTCGGCAAAACGCATCGATTACATCAGCTTCCTGCAGCGGGAGTACATCGCCTATTTTTCCAAGGCAGTCGCCAGCGTCGCCGACGAAACCCAGTCGCGCCAGCTCCTCTTACTGATTACGCGCTACGATTACCTCTTCCAGGTGCACGATTCCATCAACGACCTGTTCAATACGCGGCGCATCATGAGTAAACACTACATCGAACTGAAGAGCGACGTGCTCCTCATGGTGCGGGAACTTTCGAGCCAGACACTGTCCCTGTTCGACGATATTCGCCGCGCCATGGAGCAGGGCGAAACGCCCGATACGACTGAGGCATCCGCCGAACTGCGCGCGGACCTGGCCAGGATCAACCGCGAGCTGCTGCCCCTGCTGGCCCACCCCGACCGGCGCGATGCCGGTGCACTGTCAAACTTCGTCACCTATTCACGCAGGCTGGGAGACAAGCTGGTCAATTTCGCCACCCTCGGCGCCTCCGAGCAGGTTGAACAGGCGCACAGGCCTCTACCTGATTGACCAGCAGTTTCCAGCCCGGGTATAACGCGTTCGGTCCCGACTGCTTCCGACCTGCGTAACAAGCCGGGCCGCAGGGTGTCCCGGTCCTGTCAGCCTGCCGCCGGCAACTGGAGACAAAACCTGGCCGGCTACTGGAATCGGTATTTGCCTATACCTGTCAGCAGCCGCGCCAGGATATCGCTGCCCGTAATAATCCGGCGCTGGCCGACCCAGACCAATACCACGTCATTGAGAATCTGCTCGTCGGTATTGGCCGCAGCCAGTTTGAGCTGACGGATGACCTCGCCGAATGTCGTCTGCGGGTCGCGCACGACCACGGGCCTGTGGCAGTAACGATAGGGCTGCAGCGGTTGTGTGCCGTACAATGCGGCTCGTGTGAACTCGTCGACGTGCAGGGCAAGCTGTGGCTCTCCTTCGGCGTCCACCAGGATCACCCAGGGCTGGCCGGCCTCGTTGATGCGACGCAGGAACGGGTCCTCCGCCCTGGGCTCGATGGCAGGGAAGCGTGGAAGATCCAGGTCCACGGGCAATTCGATGATACTCTCCTCGCTCAGCCGTTCACCCTCCTCCATCGTGGAAAGGTCGTCAAGGTCGAGGAAGTTCAGAGCGCCGATACCCTCGACGTCACTCACTTCGGTCTCGGGCGAACGAACATGCGCCTTCAGGATATCGCGCAGCAGGGGTTCGTGCATGTACTCGATTGCCTCCTTGCCCAGCCACCAGTCAAGAAACTTTGCGGTAGGACGAGCAAAGGGGAAGAGCAGAAACTGGTACATCCTGATCACGGGCGCGAGCAGCGACGCCGTGCGCAGCGGATGCCGCGAAAAGTAGGCCTGGGGCATGATCTCACCAAACCAGGTGATGACGAATGTGGAGAACAGAAACGCCAGCAAACCCACCATCACGGAATTGGCCAGCAACGCCAGCAGTACGTTGATGGCGACATTGCCCCAAAGAATCGTTGCCAGCAGGAAGTTCGAATCCTCTCGCAGCTTGAGTACGCGGCCGGCGCGCTGGTCGCGCTTGGCCTCGACCTCCAGCTGCAACCGACTCAGCCTGTAGAAAGCGAGGTTGCTTCCCGAAAACATCGCGCTCTGCGTGACGCAGAAGGCAATCCCGATCCAGGTCATGGTGCTTTGCATTCGAGTGAACTCCGATTCAGACAGATCGCGGTCACTGAACAGCCGCGAAGTCATTCATGATGCATGCCTGTGCAGCAGGCGTCGACTTGCGCCGGCTATCCAGCCGGCTCCGCGCGCAACCTGAGTATCGCGCGGTCGGACACTTCCAGCACGGTGAAACGGTAACCGCCGTCCGTGATGCCTTCCTCCACCGCCGGTACATGCCTGAGCCGGGCAATGATCAAACCGCCGATGGTTCGGGCCTCGCTCAGGTAAAGGTCTGTACCCAGCAGGTCGTTGACCTCCGACACCGGCAGCCGGGCATCCAGGACGTAAGCGTCGTCCCCAAGCGCTTCGTAGACCGGGCGTGCGCTTTCCCTGCGCTCCTCGAACACGGAGCCGACCCCCACTTGCCCGACGACCGTTTCGAGGATGTTGTCCAGCGTGACCAGGCCCACCGCCGAACCGTACTCGTCAACAACCACCGCGCTCTGGTCTTCTCGGTTGCGCAAAATCGGCAGCAGCTCGACCAGCGGTTGCTGCGACGGCACGAACAGCGCCGGCTTTACGTAATCGGATAAGGACCGGGTTGAGCTGCGGAACCGGGAGAGGTCCCATACGGACAGCGAGACCAGGCCGGTCACCTGGCTGCGCTGGCCCTCGTACACGGGAACGTGAGCGCCACCGCTGCGTCGCACCAGGTCAATCAGGTCCTCGACGCTCGCGGTGGCGTCGATCGCGGTCATCTCCGTCGCGGGCAGCATGACGTCGCCGGCGAGCAACTCCCCGAAACGCACCACATTGCGTATACGCGTGCGGTCGAAGACATCGATGTTCGCCCCGCCTTCGGCAGTGTCGAGAATCGCTCGCAATTGTGCGCGCATCGTGAAGATCCCTGCGCCCGGATCGTCGCCGACGATTTTCGCCGCCAGTCTGGCGACGCGGGAAAACACGAAAACAACGGGAAAGAACAACAGGTAAAATCCATAAAGCGGGTACATGATGCGAGGCGTCAGCTCGTCAGCCTGCTGCTGGAAGACACTCTTTGGCACGATCTCGCCCAGGATCAGCGTGATCGGGATGAGTACCAGCGTCGCATAGAGATCGCCGCTGTCTCCCACGGCGGTGATTGCCGCGGTCGTGGCAATGGCAGTCAACAGGACGAGGGAAATATTGGTGCCGACCAGGGTCGTGCTCAACAGGACTTCCGGCCGCTCCAGCATATGCAGCGCGAGCTTGCTGCCGGCGTCGCCCTGTTTTGCCCGGTGGCGCAGCCTGGCGCGATCGCAGTTGACGATTGCAATTTCCGCACCCGAGAAGAAACCCTGCAGCAATAGCAGCACGAGCAGGCCTGCCATCATGACCAGGACACTCACGGCGCGTCGCTCCCGGTTTGTTCGTCGCGGCTCACGCGGGTTCGGGCCACCCGGTTGCCATCCATCTCCAGCACTTCGAGGAGCAGGCCCTCCAGCGATACACGATCGCCCACGCCAGGCAGGCGGTCCAGCTGCCGCAGTATCACCCCGCCGACCGTGGTCATACGGGAATCCTCCAGCGCAAGGCCGGTCAGCCGCTTGAAATCGATCAGCTTCATGTCACCCGGCAGCTCATAGGCTTCACTGGCGGCGTCGAACGTCAGCTGTTGCCCGGGCGCCTCCGTCTGCGCACGGCCGAAGATACAGGTCAGGACGTCGTTCATGGTGAGCAGTCCATCCACGCCGCCGAACTCGTTCAGCACGATGACGGCCTGCAGGTCATGCGACTGGAAGTAGTCGAACATCTCATCGACTTTCTTGGTGCCGGGCACCATGGCCGCAGGACGCAGGAGATTCTCGAGGCCAAGCGTCTCCGGATCGACACCCTCGATTTCCGCTTTCAGGATATCCTCGGCGCACAGGAAACCCAGCACGTTGTCGCGCTGGTCGCGATACACCGGCACACGTGCGTGACGAAAACCGAGGAACCTGTCGATGATCTCGCTCATCGCCAGATCGCCGTCAATCCAGCACACCCGGGTGCGCGGCACCATCACTTCGAGAATCTCGGTCGACCCGGCCTGGAGCAGATTATGGATCAGCGATCGCTCCGTCGCCGTGAGCTCGCCGCTGACGACCCCCTCGTCCAGCAACGAGCGAAACTCATCCACCTGGAGAATGTTATCACGCCCCTTTTCCTCGCCGACGATCCGCGTGGTGATACGGTCCGAGATAATTCTTATGACGGAGGTCGCGGGAGCGATAAGGTTTACCCAGAAATGCATCGGCCGCGCCACGATTCGCGTACTGACCCGCTGCGGATTGGAAATCGCTATCGTTTTCGGCGTCGCCTCGCCCAACAGCAGCAGCAGCGGCACCATTACGATCGTACTGATCCAGGCCGCCTTGTCGACGCCATACAATACAACCAGTATCGCGGTGAGATTAGCCGTGGCTGCCACGTTGACGACCTGGTTACCGCACAACACCGAGATAATCAGGCGTCGCGGTTGGTCCAGCAAAGCATGGAGCGTATCTGCATACGGATTGCGTTCTCGCCTGAGCTGACGCAGGTCGAGCCGGGAGAGCGAGAACAGCGCTGTCTCCGAGCCGGAGAAAAATGCCGATGCGACAAACAGCGCGATCAGCAATACTATCTGGAAGACTAACTCCATGGGCTCATATACGCCTGCTGCCTACACAATCATCGGCCGATGCGTCCCGGAGGGCGAGAACACGTCGTCGCTCCGATGGCCCGACGCTGCAAAAGCGCCGACCGGGCGTTCGGATAATTCTCCCGAAACGCAACATCGTAAATATATACACTTTATGCGGTGTTTTTAATAGCGATACGACCGGCCGCCCGGGCCGGTAAGCCGAAGACGCCAACGTCGGCACTGGACTCCGGGCGAGCCGGCGACGGCGGATACATCGCGGCAGAGACAGTGTAACGACCGCTAATAGCGGCGTTCACTCTCATTCCCGCGGAAGCCTGCGCCGTACCGGAATACCTGGAGGAGGCTCACAACGATTCAACTGCCACGGTCGTCGCGACAGTTGCGCTCGCTCAGCAGCTCCCGCATCTGCCAGTACGCCGGGCCGGTCTGGAACAGCGGGATGCGCGGGAACAGGTGGTGGATGATGTGGTATTCCATGCCCAGCGACAGGATCGTACCGACGGGCGACTTCCACGCGCGGGTATCGCGGTAGCGCCCTTTCTCCCGCATCGGGTAGTGCGGCGCCCAGCTGAGAAAGAGCTGGATGTAGACGGTGGCGATATGCCGCGGCAGCCACCACAGCAGCGCAGCCTCGATGGCATGCCCCGACCAGGCCAGCGCCGCCAGGATCGTGTAATACGTCAGTGACAGCGCGGTGCCCTCGCGAATGGCCCGTCCCAGGTTGGGATCGTCGCTGCGGGAGAGCGCCCTGCGATAGCCGTTGCCGGCGCCGAACTGGCGCGCCTGGATGCCGTTCCAGGCCGATTGCCACCAGGTATCGCCGCGGTTGCCGTAGTCCGGGTCCAGCTCCGGGTCATTGGCGTGCAGATGGTGCTGCTTGTGGGTGATCCAGGCGATCCGGTAGGGCAGCAGCAGCGGGATGGTCGAGACGTGACCGACCAGTTCGTTGAGCCAGCGCGTGGGGCTGCCGCGGGCGCCGATGATGGAGTGCTGCGCCTCGTGCGACGGCAGGTAGCACAGCGTGATCGACACGGTGGAGAGCAGGAAGGCCGCCCACAGCGGCAGCACGCCGCTGAACGTCAGCGGCCACAGGGACAGCCAGAACGCGAAGTTGCCCAGGCCCCACGCCACCATCTCCCAGGGGACACGCCCCATGTACTTGCGCGCGATCTCGGCTTCCTCACGCCGCAGCGCCTGCGCGTCGGGTGCCGCAGTGGTCTGCGCCGTCGTCATACCCAGCGCCCCCGGAATGCCGCAACAACGCCGAGGGTCAGGCCCACCGCCAATCCGAAGTGTATGCCCTCAATGCCGAAGGGTACCGGCAGCGACGCCGCCTCCAGCACCTGGGCTATCAGCGGGGCGAGAAACGCGATACCGAACAGGACCGGGCCCGCGGCGGTCATCAGGGCACCCGATGAATCAGTGAATCTCATTTAGCCTTCCTCCTGGCTGCGGT
>JAWVYG010000085.1:0-8042 GCA_033722815.1 Halioglobus sp. | reverse complement strand
GTCTCTGAATTGGAATTTAGTTTGAACGAAATGCAAAGAAATGCGGATTTGGCGCAGAAGCAAATCACTATTGCTCTTGATGTGCTTAATTCTATGGGGACGTTTGACCCGCAACTGTCCTCTTCGCATCACGCCGGTAAAGCGGCAAGTCTTATTGGCGCCTACCGTTCTGCGATCCACGCTCAGGAACTCTATCCCTCGCTTCCTGAAGTCAATGAGGTTTTGACGAAGCTGGACGTGGAATACTCGAGTCGTTTCAATGCATTGGCAAAGTCCGAAACCCTGGCTTTGGCGGAAGTTTATTACCGCGCGCTCGCTGGAGCGAACTTGGATAGCACCAACGTAGATGGGCTGGTAGCGCAGTTTGAAAGCAAGCTCACCTCGCTGAAAGAATCACGCAGGCGTCCTTTCACAATTCATAACTTTTGATACCCAAATTGTGTGAGGCTATTCGTTAATTGTGGGTGCTAACGAGATGTACTTGATCGAGGTTAGGAAGTGTATGGCTATGCCACTATCAATTATTGCGATCACTGCTGCTGCGTTTGGCCTCATTGCGCTTTCACCGCCTGCTTTTGCCGACGATGCTCTTCATTACGGACTCGGCGCCCGTGTCGGTGCCCGGCAGCTGGAGTTTGACTTCTCCGCAATGGCTTTGCCCAGCTTTGTTTCGGATGGTGGCGGCACCATACTACTTGAAAATTCGGGCGGGGAAGTAGAGTTCGGGATAGATGAGGCGCTGTACTTTGTTGGCTTGTGGGGAGGATTGTTTGTCGAGGGTTTTTCGGTCACTGGGCAGATAGAGATCTCTACGGAGGAGAGTTCCCGGGTATCCAGCTATACAGAGGAATTTGCTGACCTTAGCGGAAACAGAGCATCCGATATAAGTCGAGTAGACTATAGCTTTACTCTTTCCTATGCCTTGATACAGGGTCTCAGTTTGTTCAGCGGCTTCAAGCACACTAAGTTTGAGGCCTCTGCTCGCGAGGATAGTTTCCTGCTTGGATTGAAGGATCAAACTTATCAGGAAGAGGGGTTTTTCCTGGGCACTAGTTACGTCTGGCACTTTGAGTCTTTGCTCTCACTCTCTTTGAGCCTGGCGTACGCGTATCTGGATCTTGATTTCAGTGAAGACGGGGCAGAGCGGCCGACAGCGCTGGGTCCGGTCAGCTTTGGCGAGTTCTCATACAACGGTACTGCTCGTGGACTCAGTGTGGGTGTCCAGGCGAACTTCCCAATTACAGATAATTGGTACTACAACGCGGGAATCATGTATCAGGAGTACGTTTCAAAAAACAATTCCAGCACTTTGGATGTATTCCCCAGGGCGGAAGGCTTGGTGTCAACTCCCGCTCAGGTGGTGGACTTGGACACTGAACATGCAGACACAGTGTTGACGATCGGATTGCAGTATATCTTCTAGTCAATATGTTCCAGGCCTTCCTTCGGTGATCGGCTGGCTTCGAGAAGCTCGGCTTACTTACCTTTGCGTCAAGTACCCGTCGAGAATTCCTTGCAATTTAACCGCATCGTTGCTGAACACCCACTGTATACTGCGATTGAGTTCGCGGCGCAACGCGTTTGCCGAGGCGGGAAAGCCGATACCCAATTGCTGCCCCGCGGCATCGTGACGCCGCTGCAGGCGCTTGCCGAGAAGGAGGTAGTGGCCGCCCAGCCCGGCGCAGCCATTCTCCAGTGCATAGGCGCTCATGCGCGCCACGTTCAGTTCGGCGACCGGCAGGTGGCTATGTTTGGGGGCGAAATCGAACACGTCGAAGGTGGCCGGGTCCAGCGCCAGCAGGTGGTAATCCCGCGCGGCCTCCAGGTGAGCCAGCTCCCTGGCGAGCTGGTCGCGCTGGCGCGGCGGGTCCGGCCAGGTCTCGGCCTTGATCTCCAGCATCAGGTGCGTGCTCCCGCCAAATTCCTGCACCACCTCGCGCAGGCTCGGTATTTGCGGCAGCGCCGACCGCAGCGCCGCGAAATCCAGTTGCGCTACCGGCGTGTCCGGGCCGAAGACACGCTCCGGCGTCGGATCGTGGCAGATGACCGGCACGAGGTCGCGCGTGAAGCGGATATCGCACTCGATGCCCCAGACGCCGGCGTCACGGGCGCTGCGAAAGGCCTCCAGGGTGTTTTCCATCACCGTGCGATTGTCGTGCTCGCCGCGGTGGGAAATTATCCGGCAGCGCTCAAGGGCAGCGCGGCTCGGCATGGGGCGCGGCACCAGCGCCGTGCAGGCATCTGCCACTCGCATTGCGATATCAAGTACACTCATGTCTCTTTGCAGCTAGCAGCACGCAACCGGGGATTCCCGGGCATAGTAGTGCCCGCCCCATAGGGATGTAAACGCACAACGGCGAAAACCCGCTATGTCCGAGCCTGAAACAGCACCCCAACAGCCGGCGGCGGGACGGCGCGAAATACTTGCCTGGGCCTTTTTCGACTTCGCTAATTCCGGTTACACCACGGTCGTGTTGACCACGATCTACAGCGCCTATTTTGTCGCCGTTGTCGCTGCCGGGCTCGACGAGCAATCCCCGGGGAGTGCAACCGTTGTCTGGACCATGGCGATCGCGGCGGCCAACCTGATCGTGCTGTTGAGCGGTCCGGTGATCGGTGCGATCGCCGACCGGCGCGCGTCGAAGAAGCCGTTCCTTATGTGGTCGGCGGCATTGTGTATCGCCAGCACCGCGCTGCTGGCCTTCGCGGGGCCCGAGCGCCTGGAACTGGCGGTGCTTCTGGTGGTGATATCGGCGGTGGCGTTTGCCAGTGGCGAGAACCTCATCGCTGCGTTCCTGCCGGAGATCGCGAAACCACAGGAAATGGGGCGCATCTCCGGCTACGGTTGGAGCCTGGGTTACTTCGGCGGGCTGCTGACCCTGGCGGCCTGTCTCGGCTATATCACCTGGGCGGAAAGCGTGCAGAAACCGGCCACCCACTCCGTGCCCGTCACGCTGCTGATCACCGCGGCGATCTTTGCCCTCACCGCCATGCCGACGTTTATCTGGCTGCGCGAACGCGCGCTGCCGCGCGTTGGCGGCAGCACATCCTACCTCCGTGAGGGTATGCAGGAGGTACTGGGTACCCTGCGCCACGCCGCCCGGCTCGCCGACCTGTTCCGCTTCCTCGGCTGCCTGGTGCTGTTCCAGGCGGGTGTCGCCACGGTGGTCGTGGTGGCGGCGATCTACGCCCAGGAGGTCATGGGCTTCGATCGCACGCAGCTCATCATGCTGATCATGGTGGTCAACCTGACCGCCGCGGCGGGCGCCTTCGTATTTGGCTACGCCCAGGACCGCTTTGGCTCCGTGCCCAGCCTGGCCGGCGCACTGTTGGTGTGGATCGCGGCCATCGGCACGGCCTATTTCATCACTTCGGAGAGCGCGATGTGGGTTGTCGGCAACCTGATCGGCCTGTCCATGGGCGCCACGCAGGCGGGAGGGCGTGCGCTGATCGGTCGTCTCACGCCCGAGCGCCGCAACGCCGAGATATTCGGCCTGTGGGGCCTTGCCAACAGGGCGGCCGCGATCGTGGGGCCGATCAGTTACGGCCTCATCATCGACGCCACCGGGGGCGACTACCGTGCCGCGCTGCTGTCCACCCTCGCGTTTTTCGTGGTCGGTCTGCTGCTGTTGTGCACTGTCAACGAGCGGCGCGGGATGGCCGCGGCGGGCGCCGTGTAGCCCCGGGCCGGCGGACGCCGAACCGGACGAAGGCCGCGCGTGCAGAGCGGGGCCCGGCGCCGGTACGGGAGCGCTGTTCTACCCGCCGGCCGGGACCGGCGTGCGGATTCAGTTCGACAGGGCGAGGTAGAACAGGTACATGCAGATGCCCATACCAACGATGAAGACCAGCGAGCGCAGCATGTCCTTGTTGCCGATGTACAGCGGAATGTAGACCACCCGCAGCACCGTGTAGGCGATGGCCTGGTTGGCGATGCTGTCCAGCGGCACGCCGCTGATGAAGACCGCCAGGATGGCCGCGCTGAAGACGCCCAGCGCCTCCCAGCAGTTGGACTGTGCACCGACGGCCCTCGCGCCGGCGCCGGTGAGTTGCGCCGCCTGGATGCGCGGCTCCTTGTTGTCGATGGTGCCCAGCTGCTGGCGGCGGTAATAACCGCCGATCCAGGCGCAGACGATGGGCAGGATGCAGAGAATGAGCAGGCTGCTGATAACGGCGTTCATGGCGTGACTCCTTGTTCTTTGTAGGTTGTGTGCGTTTAGATCTGCGGCACTGAGACCGGCGGCGGGCTCTAGGGGCAGCTGCGCTGGCCGGGCGGTGTCGCCAGTAGCTCCTCGAGCAGTATCGGGCGGTCCGTCATGATGGCGTCCACGCCCAGGTCGATCATGCGCAGCATCTCCTCGCAGCTGTTGATGGTCCACACCTGCACTGCCAGGTTGGCCGCGTGGCTGGCGGCGACAAATTCCGGCGTCACGATCTCCAGGAAGAAATTGAGCTGGCCGATCGATGTGGTGTCCGGCGGCACCTGCCAGGTGATGTGCTCGGGCACGTCCGGGAAGCTCTGGCTGCCGGTGGCGAGGAAACCGAGCACCAGGTCCTGGCCCTGGTCCAGCGGCACCGAGGTGTAGACACACGGCGCTGCACGCTTGAAGTTGCGCGCGGCGTCCCCGTCGAAGGAGGCGGCGATAACGTCGCGGAAACGGCCGTAGCGCTGCAGCAGCGCAGCCATCTGTGCCTCGTAGTTGCCGACGTCGTCATCCGGCTTCAGCTCGAGGTTGACCAGGTTTTGCGGGAAGCGCGCCAGCGCCTCTTCCAGCGTGGGTATGCGGAAATCCTCGGCGCTGTAGCCCGCAGGCGGCGGCTTGTGTCCGGTGGCGATGCCGCGGTAGACGTAATCCGCTTCCGGCCTGTCGTGCGGCGTGCCCACCCCCGGTACGAACCAGTAGGCCGCATCCAGCGCGCGCAGCTCCGCCAGGGTCAGCTCCACCACCCTGCCGCTGCCGTTTGTGGTGCGGTCGACGGTGCGGTCGTGCAGTACGACGAGTTCATTGTCTTTCGTCTGGTAGACGTCCATTTCCAGCACGTCGGCGCCCGCCAGCGCCGCCTCGGCGTAGGCGAACAGGGTATTCTCCGGGAAGTCTATGACGCCGCCCCGGTGGGCGAAGTTGAGCGGCTCGGCCCCGTTGACCAGCCACGGGTTGGTGACTTTTTCGAAGGGCTCATCGCAGGCGGTGTCGTCGTTGGCTATCGTCGCGGTGATCTCCGTGGCGGTCGGCGTCGCCGGGCCCGCTGTCTCGATGTGTACCGTGAAGGTCTCGCCGGGCTCCTCATCGCTGTCGCCAAGCAGTTCGACGGGGATGTAGCCCGACAGCTCGCCCGGGGCGATCTCTACCACGCCCGCGGCGTGCAGGTAGTCCTGTCCCTCGGTGGCGGTGCCCGGACGGGTGGCGTATTGCACGCGAATCGTCCGCTTGCTCGGCTCGGTGAGCGTCACCCGCAGGGCCAGTTCACGTAACTCCCCCGGCGCCCCCTCGGGCGCTGCAGTCGGTACCACGGTGAGGGAAGTGGATTCCGGAGCATTGTCCGATCCGCCGGAACAGCCGCTGATTACACCTGCGAGCGCTATCGTCGCAGCGGGGAGAAATCTCTTCATGTCTGCCTGCCTGTTTGCCTGGCGTTACGTTGTGAAACTGGTGATGTAGTGAAGATTATTGCCCAGCCAGTATGTATTTTGCCACCAGCGCGGGGTCCTGCATGGGTATGAAGTGATTGTTGTCAGGCAGGTAGACTTCATGGCAGTCCGGCAGCACCCCGGCCAGCTGCGGCCAGGTGGGCGAGTTGCGGAAGTCCGGGGTGCTACCTGTGCCGGGCGGTGCACGCAGCAGCGTCACCGGCAGCTGCAGGTCCGGCAGTTCCTCGTAGATCACCGCGTTGTTTTCCTGGTGCATGTAGATACTCGCTTCGTGCAGCGGGTCGCAGGCCAGGGGGTGGTTGCCCTGCGCGTCCGCGGGCCCCAGGGCGTGGTCGCAGTAGTCCCGCAGCACCTCCGGTCGCCACGTATTGAACGGCGGCCGAGAGAGGAACCTCTCGTACATCTCCTGCGGTCCGCGCCACTGGTTCCTGCGCCTGCTCACCGGGTGATCCGCGGCGCTATGCTGCGCGGCGAATCTACGCATGCGGGCGTAGCGCTCGGGGCACTGGATGACGGGGTCAATAAGCAGAAGGCGGGCGAAGTGCTGCGGTACCCGGACCGCCACCCGGGCGAGAATGTGGCCGCCGATGGAGTGACCCGCTCCCACGGTACGCTGCAGGTCGAGCGTCTCGACGACGTGCAGAATGTCCGCGCACATGGCGGCCCAGCTGACCTTTCCATTATCGCCGCTGGCGCCGTGGAAGCGCAGGTCTGCCGCATAGATGTCGCGCTCCGGTAGCAGGTGGACCACCTGGTCCCAGCAGCGGCTGTGGAAGCCCGTGGCGTGCAGCAGCAATACCGGGTCGCCGGAGCCCCGCCAGTGGTTGACCGCGATGCGGGTGTCGCCAGTGTCGATAAAACGTTGCCGGGGTTGTCGCATGTAATTCGGGGGGAAAACGCGTAGACGGTGCATTGTACGCGCTGTACACGCGGGGGAAAACCGGCCCGCGCGGCGGTCCCTAGTGCCGCCTCAGCATGGCCGCGCGCACGCGCGGGTCATAGCCCTGCCTGACCAGGGAGGCCGGGTAGTCCCGCATGGCAGGCAGGGATCGCCTGTGCGGATGGCGGGGGGCGCCATGGCGATGCCCGGGGCCGCGCAGTCGATAGGGCACGTGAACGCGGTAGGGCGGGACATAATCGTAGTACGGGGCGGGTTGCGGCATTGCCGCCGCTGCCAGGGCGCGCTCCTGCAGACTGAGCCGGCGCAGCTCGGCGCGGTGTTTCTCCCGCGCCATGCGGTCCGCCACCATGCGGTCGGTGGTCGCGCGCATGGCTTCGAGGCGCCGTTGCTGCAGGTCGTCCGGCTGCGCCAGCGGTGTGGCGATAACGAGAGTCTGCACCTCGGATCCCGCGCTCGGCGGCTGGTCGGAAAAGGCCACCCTGCCGTCGGCGTCCACGCTGCGGTACACCGTGGTGTCGCCGTTCGCCTGCGTACAGGCCAGCAGTGCGGCCAGTGCGGTAACGAGGGTGTTGTGGCGCGTCGTGCCCATGGCACAAGTATAGGCCATTCCCGTATCGGCGCGGTTCCGGTGGCTGTTACCGGCGCGGCGGGCGGCAGCCGGCAAGCAGGTGGTCAGTGGGTGCCGCGGGCGCGCAACAGCAGTTCCAGGCGCCTGTCTGGCAACAGCACACTGCGTTCCATGGCAAAGCAGTGCAGCAGCGTCTTGAGTTGGGTCTGGCTGTGCGGCGCGTAGTTTGGCAGCGCCCGTTGCCGCTCGCGCAGCGTGACCGTGTTCCTGGCCTGTATGCCGTACAGGTAGTTGTTCTGCGGCGTGCGCGGATTGTGCACGGTAAATCCGTGCGCCAGGCCGTTGTCGCGCAGGCAGGGTTGCAGGGCAGACAGGAATGCCGGCAGGGCACCGGCGTCGAGGTAATCGAACAGGTCCCAGAACAGGCAGGCGTCGAACTGCGTGCCCGCGGGAAACTGCAACAGCTCGCGGAAATAGGCCTCGAGGCCGTGCTCGGTATCCTCCAGTGCCGGCACCGGGAGCTCGGCGAACAGGTCGAACACCTGCAGGCGACAGCGAAAACCGGCGAAGAAATCCATGGTGTCGCTCAGCGCCGGGCCCACGTGGAGCACGCTCAGGCGCTGCTCCTCGTCGACGTTGCGAAACAGTTCAGGCAGTAACTGCGACGTCTGCGTGGCGAGGATCTTCACGGCTGGCTGCGCGGCGATTGGTCAGGTTGTTGCTGCACAATGTGCGGCGCCGATGCAATCGGGGCGGCGGTACGCACCGCGGCCACCTGTCGCCGCGCCGGCCCCGGTGGGCCGGGCGGTATGGCGCTAACGGGCCGGTCAGCCGTTCTGGACGCTGAGGTCAGGCGCCGGCGAGTTGGCCGAGGTCTGGGCGCCGAGAGACTTCTTGCCTGCGGCGGATTCGCCCGGGTCCAT
>JAWVYG010000084.1:0-8065 GCA_033722815.1 Halioglobus sp. | reverse complement strand
TTGCCCCAGGTGCAAGCTGGGCGTGTTCACCTATGACAATTGAAGGTATCCCGCACCCCGCGCCGTGCCCCGCGGCGGTGACGCTACGTCTAACGGGGGGCGGTCAGCGCGCCGCTAACGGCCGGGTATTAACGGCCCGGGTCAGTCGACCGATTCGCTCCCGGGCACGCCTGGATCGGCGGCGAGCAGTGGCGAGATAGTGCTCTACACCGTTCACGTTACCTGCGCCTGCATCTCCATCGCCGGTTTTGCGCTGCGCGGCTTCTGGATGCTCAGCGACAGCCCGCTGCTGCAGCATCGCGCGAGCCGGGTGCTGCCGCATATCGTGGACACCCTGCTGCTGGTGTCGGCGCTGGCGATGCTCGTGCAGTGGCAGATGTCGCCACTGGCGCTGCCCTGGCTCGTCGCCAAGGTGGTGGCGCTGCTGGTCTACATCGGCCTGGGGATGGTTGCGCTGCGTTTCGGGCGCAATCGCAAGGAGCGCGTTGTGGCGTGGGTGCTGGCCCTGGCCACGGCAGGCTATATCGTGTCGGTTGCGCTGACGAAGGACCCCTGGGGGGTGTTGGCCGCGGTTGGCCTGTGAGCCCGCCGTGCAGCGGGCCACGGGCCGTTGCGGGAGGATCAGCCGGGATTGGCTGCCTTGTACTCGCGGATTTCCGTATTGAACTGGCCGGCAACGTCCTCTTCGGCGGAAACCGCCGCGTTGAACTTTTCTTCCAGCGCCTTGGCGGCGGCCATATCTTCCTCGGTCGCCGATTCACCGCGCGCTTTCGCGGTGGCAGCCTCGATCATGGGTTCGAGGCAGTTCATGTACTCCAGGTTGGCTGCCTGGTAGGCCTTGACGGCCTTCTGGCCGGCGAGCATATCGTCCATGGTTGCGGAACCGCCGTCCGGCATTGTCGGCGCTTCGGGTGCCGCACACTCGGCCCAGGCGTGGCCGGCGCTGCCCAGGGCCAGCGCAACGACGGCGCATTTCAGGTAGTGATTCATTTTTGATCCCTTCACATGCTAGCGGGAAAAAGACAGTAACAGGCCAGCGCCCCGCTGCCAAGGGGCGCCGGCAGGAGCCTGTGCGCGAGCGGCGGGGCTTATTGCTGGCCGACCCAGAGCTTGGGCAGGCCGTAGGTGGTCTGCAGCTGGCCGGCTACCGCTTCGGCGGATTGACGGCTGCCGAGGTCGACGATGCGCACCCGGTAGAAGGTGCGATCGTCCTTGCTGGTCGGCGAAACAATGACCACGCCCGCTTCGGGCTTGAGGCGGTCCGCCCAGTTCCTGGCCGTGCTTTCGCTGCCGTAGGAGCCGAAGTTGACGAACCATTCGCCCCCCTGCACGGTTGTCGCGGTGCTGGCGGCGGGCGCTGCGGTAGTG
Source organism: Halioglobus sp. (assembly GCA_033722815.1). Taxonomy (GTDB): domain Bacteria; phylum Pseudomonadota; class Gammaproteobacteria; order Pseudomonadales; family Halieaceae; genus Marimicrobium. Next base: position 6,697 of record JAWVYG010000084.1, on the reverse strand, counting down.
GCGGGTGCGGCTGCCGCTGCGGGGGCAGTGGGCTTCGGCGTGGCAGGGGCTGCGCTGGGCTTCTCGCTGGCGGACGGCGCGCTGGGTTTCGGGCTGGCGGGAGCGACGGCGGCCGGCCTGGCTGCAGCCGCGGCGCGTGCGTTCGCGGTCTTCAGGGCAGCCTGCTCCGCGGCGAGCTGTGACTCCAGCCCGGAAATCGTATCCGACAGGCTCCGATTGTCCCTGGTCAGGTTGTCGATACGCGCGTTGAGCAGCGCAATCTGTTCTTTCGCGTTCTGCAGGGCAGCGCGGGTAACGGTGACCTCCTCCGGCGTGGTTGAGGTGGCGAGGCTGGCCTCGAGCTGGCGAATCTGTTCCGCCGTCGCAGAGCGTTGTTGCATGATGCCGTAAGCGCCGGCGATGACCAGCAGCAGGGCGAGCACGCCGACGGCTATCAGCCCCAGCGGCAGTCCTTCCTCTTCCACCTCTTCCTCGAAGTGGGTCTCTTCCTCGTTCCACTGCGGGCTGGCAACCGCTGCGGCAGCCGCACCGGTCTGCCACGCTGGGGCCTCGGGCTCTTCCGCGTCCCAGTCGGTGGCCGGCTGCGGTGGCTTCTCCGTTTCCCAATCCTGCTCTACCGACCTGACACCCTGGGCCCCGCCGGCTGTGCCTACCTCGTTCATCAAGAATGTTTCCTGCTCTTCAAACAGTGAGTCGCCCTCGCCCTCAAGCTCCTCGGGGAGAAAATTGTCCAGCGCCTCTTCTTCGTCGACGGTCTCCTCGTAAAAACCCAGCGCGTAATCCGTGTCGCGCTCCGGCTCCTCGTAGCCGTCGTCCGGATCCAGGTCGAAGGCACTGGCCTGGGGCTCGTCGTCGTTGTCGCCGGCGGCGGGACTACTGTCGAACCCCGGCAGGGGTTGATAGGGGGGGCGGGCGAAATCGTCTCGATCTTCTTTCATGGCCGACAGCACCTGCTATTTCGGGGCATTTGTCCGATCATATCAGACGATCTGCGCATTATCTGCGCCGGAAACTGGCAATTAGTCGCTCTAAACACGCCTGGTCGGTGTGCGCCGCGCGGCGCGACCTTACGCCAGGTAGACAGACGGTGCGTTGGGTGCCGCTGATTGGATAGAATGTCGCGATGGATGTCTCGGATATACTCTCCCCGCTGAATGACGCCCAGCGCGATGCCGTGGCAGCGCAAAGCCAGAATATGCTGGTGCTGGCCGGTGCCGGCAGCGGCAAGACGCGCGTTCTCGTGCACCGCATCGCCTGGCTGATCCGCGCCGAGGATTACTCGCCCTGGTCTATCCTGGCGGTGACCTTTACCAACAAGGCCGCGCGTGAAATGCGCGGTCGCATCGAAGAGATGCTGAGCCTGCCGTCCCGCGGCATGTGGGTGGGGACGTTCCACGGGCTGGCGCACCGGCTGCTGAAGGCGCACTGGCAGGAGGCCGGCCTGCCGCAGAACTTCCAGATTCTCGATGCGGACGACCAGCTGCGGCTGGTCAAGCGAGTGTGTCGCGACCTGGGGCTGGACGAGGCGCGCTGGCCGCCCAAGCAGGCCATGTGGTTCATCAATGCGCAGAAGGACGAGGGCCTGCGCGCCGCGCACGTGGAGGTAGCGCCGGGCGACCTCTTTGCGCAGACCATGGTACAGGTCTACCAGGCCTACGAGCTGGCCTGCGAACGGGCCGGCATGGTCGACTTCGCCGAACTCCTGCTCAGGGCACACGAGCTCTGGCTGAAGAACCCCGAGGTATTGCGCCACTACCAGGGTCGCTTCCGGCAGATACTGGTGGACGAGTTCCAGGACACCAACACCATCCAGTACGCCTGGTTGCGCGTGCTGGCCGGCGGACGGATACCGGTGGTCGCGGTGGGTGACGACGACCAGTCGATCTACGGATGGCGCGGTGCGAAGATCGAGAACATCCAGCGCTTCGCCGAGGATTTCGACAACACCCGCACGGTGCGCCTGGAGCAGAATTACCGTTCCACCCAGACGATACTGCGCGCCGCCAACTGCGTGATCGCCAATAACTTCGGCCGCCTTGGCAAGGAGCTGTGGACGGCCGGGGAAGAGGGCGAGCCCATAAGCCTGTACGCCGGCTTCAACGAGCAGGATGAGGCGCGCTATATCGTCGAGCAGATCGAGGAGTGGTCGAAACAGGGCAATGAATACCAGTCGAGCGCCATCCTGTATCGCTCCAACGCCCAGTCGCGGGTGCTCGAGGAGGCACTGCTGCGCAACGGGCTACCCTATCGCATCGACGGCGGCCAGCGCTTCTACGAGCGCATGGAGATTCGCAACGCGCTGGCCTACCTGCGCCTGCTGTTGAACCGCGGCGACGACGCGGCGGTCGAGCGCGTCATCAATACGCCGCCCCGTGGCATAGGCAGCAAGACGCTGGATACGGTGCGCGAGACCGCGCGCACGCGCGAGATTCCCCTGTGGTCCGCTATCGGCGCGGTGATCGAGGAGAAACTCCTGCCGGCGCGGGCGCTCGGAGCGCTGGAGGGCTTCACCGTGCTGATCAACGAACTCGACAGCGGGACCGATGAACTCGCGCTGGAGGAGCTGGTGGAGTACGTGAACGAGGCGTCGGGCCTGATTGAGTACCACCGCAAGGAAAAGGGCGAGAAGGGCCAGGCCCGGGTGGAGAACCTCGAGGAACTGGTGAGTGCCGCGAAGCAGTTTGTCCCGGAGGACGATGAACTGTCGCCGCTGCAGGAGTTCCTGGACAGCGCCGCGCTCGACGCCGGGGATGCGCAGGCGGCGGAGCACCAGGACAGCGTGCAGCTGATGACCCTGCACTCGGCGAAAGGGCTGGAGTTTCCATTGGTGTTCCTGTCCGGGATGGAGGAAAACCTGTTCCCGCACCGCATGTCGGTGGAGGAGCCCGGGCGCCTGGAAGAGGAGCGCCGGCTCTGCTACGTGGGCATTACACGGGCCATGGAACGGCTGGTGATGACCTACGCCGAGTGTCGCCGCCTGCACGGCAGTGAAACGTTCAATACGCCGTCGCGATTCGTGCGCGAAATTCCCGCTGAACTGATGCAGGAAGTGCGCCTGCACGGGACCGTGGCGCAGCCGGTGAGTGCGGTGACGCGCGCCAATGTGCCGGATACGGAACTCTCGCTGGGCCAGCGGGTGTACCACCAGGTCTTCGGCGAGGGGGTCGTGCTAAACTTCGAGGGCCGCGGTGCCAGTGCGCGCGTGGAAGTCAATTTCGATACGGAAGGCGGCAAGTGGCTGGTGTTGCAGTACGCCAACCTGCAACTCATATAAGAAGCCGGCGGACCCGGTAGACAACGGATAAGAGCATGGGCGAGAACAGAGCGCAGCGGCAACTCACTCCACTGGTCATCCTGGCGCTTGTCGCTGCGCTGGTGGCCACACTCGGCCTGTGGGCCAGGGAGCGCTCCAGCGCCGGTGCAGTGGAAGCCGCCGTCACGGAGCCGGGCACCGCTGCGCAGCAGCGCTACGAGTGGAAGCTGATCACGACCTGGCCGAAGAACTTTCCCGGCCTGGGCCTGGCAGCGGAAAACCTGGCGCACTACGTCGAAGAAATGAGCGACGGACGCCTGGCCATTCGCGTCTACGGTGCGGGGGAGATCGTACCGGCGATGGAGGTATTCGACGCCGTGTCCCAGGGCGTCGCCGATGCCGGTCACGGTGCGGCCTATTACTGGAAGGGCAAGGTGCCCTCGTCGGTGTTCTTCACTTCCGTGCCATTCGGCATGAACGCCCAGGAGATGAACGGCTGGCTGCATTACGGCGGCGGGCTGGAGCTGTGGCGCGAGGTGTATGCCCCCTTCAACCTGGTGCCGTTCACCGGCGGGAGCACCGGCGTGCAGATGGCCGGCTGGTACAACAAGCCGATCGAATCGATAGCGGACCTGCGGGGGCTGAAGATGCGCATCCCGGGCCTGGCCGGCGAGGTCTTCGCAGCCGCGGGCGGTACGGCGGTGCGCATTGCCGGCGGCGAGCTGTACACGTCGATGCAGACCGGGGTGATCGACGCCCTGGAGTGGGTCGGTCCGTACAATGACCTCGCTTTCGGTTTCCAGGAGGTGGCGAAGTACTACTACTATCCCGGCTGGCACGAACCGGGCGCGATGCTGGAGTTCATCGTCAACAAGGATTCACTGGAAGCCCTGCCGGAGGATCTGCAGGCTATCGTGCACTACGCCTCGCGCGCGGCGAATCAGGACATGCTCGACGAATACACGGCGCGCAACAACGCCGCGCTCACGCGCCTCACGGATGAACACGGCGTGCAGTTGCGCCGGCTTCCCGACGACGTCGTGCTCGCGCTGTGGCAGGGAACGCGCGATGCGCTGGACGAGCTGGTCGCCCGCGACCCGATGGCAGCAAAGGTGTACGCCTCGTACCGCGAGTTCTATCGCGGCGTGCGCAACTATCACCACATATCCGAGCAGGCTTATATCAACATCCGCGACATGGCGCTGGGTGACAGCGACTACTGATGACGCGCGCGCCGCCGGCGCGCCTAGCGCGAAATGGCCCGGGTGCGGCCGTTCTCGTCGATCGCCACGAACACGAACTCACCCTCGGTGACTTTCAGCGGCTCCCCGTCCACCTTGGAGTTGATCCACACCTCTACCAGGATGCGCACGGAACTGCGGCCGATCTCGAGCACGTCGCAGTAGCACGACACCACGGCGCCGACGTGTACCGGCGTGAGGAACGCCATGCTGTCGATGGCCACGGTCGCGGCGCGTCCGTCGGCGACCTCGCTGGCGGTGATGAGGGCGGCGATGTCCATCTGCGAGAGCAGCCAGCCGCCGAAGATATCGCCGTTGGCGTTGGTGTCCTTGGGCATGGCGACGGTCTGCAGCGCCAGCTTGCCACGCGGTTTGGGTGTATCGTCGATGTCGCTCATCGCAGCATCCTTAAATGGGGAGACGGACTAGCTCTTCAGTGCCGCCGGCAGCCAGGTAGCCATTTCAGGCCAGAACCACAGGGCGACGAGCAGCAGGAGCTGGAGGATTATAAAAGGAATCACGCCGCGGTAAATAGCGCCCGTGGGCACGGACTCGGGCGCTACGCCGCGCAGGTAGAACAGCGCAAAGCCGAAGGGCGGCGTGAGAAACGACGTCTGCAGGTTCAGCGCGATCATGATGCCCAGCCACACCGGGTCCAGCCCCATGGCGAGCAGGATCGGGCCGACGATCGGCACGACAACAAACGTAATCTCGATAAAGTCGAGAATGAACCCGAGCAGGAATATCGCCACCATGACAACCAGCGTGGCCGCCATCACACCGCCGGGGAGCGAATGGAAAAACTCGTGGATCAGCTCCTCGCCACCGAAGCCGCGGAACACCAGCGAAAATACCGCAGCCCCGATCAGTATCATGAAGACCATGCAGGTGACTTCGAGCGTGTTCTGCGCCGCTTCGCGCAGGCGCTGCAGGTCCATCTGTCCCTTCGCGCTGGCCAGGATGAGTGCACCGATGGCGCCGATCCCGGCCGCCTCCGTCGGCGTCGCGGCGCCCGCCAGAATCGACCCGAGAACCACCACGATAAGCCCCAGTGGCGGCAGCAGCCCGCGCAGCACCTCGCCGGTGGAAATAGGCTCCTCGCTGGCCGGCGGTGCGGAATCCGGGCTCAGTCGCGCGTAGACCAGCAGGAACAGTATGTACATCCCGACCAGCACGAGCCCCGGGATCAGCGCACCGACGAACAGGTCGCCGACGGAAACGGTCTTCGGGTTGAAGATGTTCATGTTCAGCTGCGCCTGCTGGTAGGCGTTGGAGAGAATGTCCCCCAACAGGACCAGCGCGATGGACGGCGGTATGATCTGCCCCAGCGTACCGGTCGCGCAGATGGTGCCCGTCGCCAGGGCCGGGCTGTAACCGCTGCGCAACATGCTGGGCAGCGACAGGAGACCCATCGTGACGACCGTCGCGCCGACAATGCCGGTGCTCGCGGCGAGAAACATCCCGACCACCACCACGGAAATACCCAGGCCGCCGCGCAGCCCGCCGAATACCCGCTCCATGCTCTCCAGCAGCTCCTCGGCAACCCGCGACTTCTCCAGGATCGTGCCCATCAGGATGAACAGCGGTACGGCTATCAGCGTGGTGTTGTTGATGGTGCCGAAGATGCGGCCTGGCAGTGCCGACAGGAAGCCCGCGTCGAACACGCCGGCGAGGATGCCGCCGGTAGCAAACGCCAGCGCCGTGCCCGCCAGGGTAAAGGCGACGGGGTAGCCGAGCATCAGCAACAGGCACACCGCGAGGAACAGGTAGAGTGAGACGTACTCCATCAGTCGCGCTCGCCCTCGACCAGCACCAGCGCGGCGCGCAGCACCTCGGCGACACCCTGCAGCGCAAGGTTGATCGCCCCCAGCGGGATAAGCGTCTTGAGCACGAATACCGCCGGGATTCCGCCGGGCTCCGGGGACACCTCGCGCATCGCCCAGGACTCGGTGACATAGTCCCAGCTGCTGACGATGGTGAACACGCACAGCGGCAGCAGGAACACGATGCCGCCCAGGCTGTCGACCCAGGCGCGGGTGTGCGGGCCGAAGTTGCGGTAGAAGATATCCACCCTGACATGGGCGCCGGTTTTCAGCGCGTACGCGGCGCCCAGCAGGAACAGCGCCCCGTGCATGTAGATGACGGATTCCTGCGCCAGGATTGAGCCGATATTCATGCCGTAGCGTAATACCACGATGAACGT
>JAWVYG010000083.1:0-8072 GCA_033722815.1 Halioglobus sp. | reverse complement strand
GCTTCGACCACGCCCTGCTCTACGACCACGGCATCCGCGCCAGCTCAACCCGGATGCGCCGCGGCGGGGTCAGCGCGAGCGAAACGGCCGTTTCCGCAATGCCCTGCTGGACGCTGCACCTCACCGTGCAGGGCGGCGCGCTGTTTATCAACGACAACATGGAGGTGCAGGTTGCCGCGGGCGACCTGATGCTCCTGCGGCCGGATGCGCACTACCACTACGGCCTGCACCCACGCGCAGAATACTGGGAGCACCTGTGGGTGCTGTTTCAGCCGCGTCCGCACTGGGCGGAGCTGCTGGATTGGGAAGCGCTCGACGCAGGCATCCTGTGGTTGTCGCTGCCGGGAGACGACGCGCGCCTGCACCTGGAGCGCCTGTTCCGGGAACTGATCGCGCTGAGCGAGGAAGACGCGCCCCTGCAGGCCGACCTGCAGCACAATAAACTTGAGGAGATACTGATCCGCGCCAGGGGGTATAGCGAGTCAGCGGCGGCTACCGCAATGGATGCGCGCATTGCGCTCGCCTGCGACTACATGCAGCGCAACCTGGCGCAGAAATTCAGCGTGGAGGACGTGGCCGCGGCCTGCAGCCTGTCCACCTCGCGCCTCGCGCACCTGTTCCGCGAGCAGATGGGCGTGGGGCCGAAGACCTGGATCAACGATGCCCGGCTGCAGCAGGCGCGCAAGCTGCTGCTTGGCAGCGACGACAGCATCACCGGCATTGCCGCGCGGGTCGGCTATGAAGATCCGGCGCATTTCTCGCGCTACTTCAACAAGAACATGGGCTGCAGCCCGCGCCAGTTTCGCCAGACCTTCGGGCGGCGGCGCTAGATCGCACCTGCCGCGAGCTGCTTCACGGCGTAGTCGCAGGCCCGGGCTGTGAACGCCATGTAGGTCAGCGAAGGATTGACGCAGGCGGCGGAGGTCATGAACGAACCGTCGGTGACGAACAGGTTGGGCACGTCGTGAGCCTGGTTCCACCGGTTGAGTACCGATTCGCCCGGGTCGTCCCCCATGCGCGCGGTGCCCATCTCGTGAATCCCCTCCCCGGGGAGCGACATCTTGTCCGCGGTGACGTCTTCCTCGCCCCCCAGCGCCAGCACGGCGCCCGCTGCCTTGAGGATGCGCTGCGCCTGCTTCGCAGCGTCCCTGCGCAGTTTCACCTCGTTGTCACTCCACTTCATTTCGAAAGCCACCTGCGGCAGGCCAAAACGGTCCAACTTGCTGCTGAGGTACATGCGGTTGGATTCGCGCGGCAGGCACTCGGTAAAACCCGCCAGCGCGAACAACCAGGCGCCGGGCTTGCGCAGGTCGTCCTTGAGTTTGGCGCCGAAGCCCTTCGTGTTCAGGCCCATCTGCCAGTCCAGCCTGAACGCGGCGGTCTGGTAGCCGTAGCCGCGCACGAAGTCCGCATCCTCGTCCTGGCCATCTATATTGCGAAAACGCGGTATATACAGGCCGGTGGGACGGTTGCCGAAGTAGTAGCTGTCCATGTTGTCCAGGAACAGGCCCATGCCGCTCATCCCCAGGGTGTGATCCATCATGTAATGCCCCAGGACACCGCTGCGGTTGGCCAGCCCGTTGATGAAGTGCTCGCTCTTCGACTGCATCAGGATTTGTGTGCTGGCGACGGTTGAAGCACAGAGAAAGAAAAGTTTCGCGCTGAACGCCATGCGTTCCTTCGTCTGCGTATCGATGACATGTACGCGGGCGATCTTGCCGTTGGCAGGATCGTACTCCAGGCGCTCCACCAGCGCGTTGGCCTTCAGCGTCATGTTCCCGGTGGCCTTCGCCGCCGGCAACGTCGAGGCCTGTGAGCTGAAGTAACTGCCGGTCGAGCAGCCGCGATGGCAGGGCCCGCAATAGTGACAGGCGGCGCGGCCCGGCAGATCCTCCGTCAGGATGGCGACCCGGGCATTGGTGAGCGTGATATCCGGCGCCTTCTTCTGCAGCCGCCCGTGAATCGTCTTTTCCAGCGACAGCCACGGCATCGGTTTCTGGAATTCACTGTCCGGCAACTGTGGCAGGCCCTCGGCCTTGCCGTTGATACCCACGAATTTCTCCACGTAGCTGTACCACGGCGCGATTTCATCGTAGCCCACGGGCCAGGGAATGCCGTGGCCATCCTGTTCGTTGGCACGGAAATCCATCTCGCTCCAGCGGTAGGTCTGGCGACCCCAGAGCAGTGAGCGCCCGCCCACGGTGTTGCCGCGAATCCACATGAAGGGATTTTTCTCGTCGACGACGTAGGGATTTTCCTTCTCGTTGAGCCAGTACTGCCTGGTCGCCTCGCCGAAGGCGTAGACCCGGTTGGCCATGGGATACTCGGATTCGTAGAATTCGCGCGGCTTCTTACCGTGGTAGGGAATCTTCCAGCTCGGCGCGTGCTCACCGAGATAGCCGGCGCCGTGCTGCAGGTCCCTGCCCCGCTCCAGCACCAGTACCTTCAGGCCCTTCTCGGTCAGCTCCTTCGCCGCCCAGCCGCCGGAAATACCTGAGCCCACGACGATCGCGTCGAAGTCGTAGTTCGTGGTTTCAATCATAGCGCCGCCTCACAGTGGAGAGCCCACCCAGCTACTGTCGTCGGGGCCCAGCGGGATGTCGCCATCGAACTTCATCGGCATCGGGTTGTAGCGCAGCACCTGTTTCGAACCCACCTCCGAGGTGAAGAATCCCCACACGGTGAGTTCCTTGATCTGGCAGATGAAGGGCGCATCGCTGACGAACTGGCGCTGCACGTTGGCGAAGTCGTACCAGCTGGAGTCCGCCGCCGCGTCCTCCATTGCTTCCATGATCTCAAGCTGCTGGCCGGTGTCGAGCTGGTCAAACGGCTTCCCGTACTGCTCGGGGATGCGCTGTTCCATGTCCGCCAGGCCCGCCTCGAAGATCGCCTTCTCCTGGTCGTTGAGCCAGTCGGCCGCCATCAGTTCGATGTACTTCGGCACACCCGCGTCGATGGCTCCGGGAGTATCGGTACGGGGGATGACGACCTCAGCCATTGCCGCGATTACCTTGCGCTGGGCGGCGGTGAAGTAATCCACGTCGGCGGCGCTGTAGTCCGGCGCCGTGGCCAGGTAGGTTTCCTGTTCGCCGGTGAGTGCGAAGCCCAGCTGGCTGGCACTGGCACCGGTGATGATCAGGGTGGCGCACTGCAGGAATTCTCGTCTGTCCATGGTGACCTCTCAGGCGCCGCGCAGCTTGCCGACCAGCGGCGGCAGGAACAGGATAAGTAGCGCCGCGGCCAGGCTGACGTAGAGTTTGTAGCCCCAGGCGCCGAGGTAGTAGCCAGCCGCCTTGAACGCGCTGTAGCCCCAGTACACGGCGTCGATGCCGACCAGGTGGTAGAGCTCGTAAAAGCCCACTGCCGTGGCGGGAAGGCCGAAGTACAGGTACAGCGCTACCGCGACGGCGATCACACTGCGTTTCACGGTGAACATCGCTCAGACCTCTTTGTCAGTTGCGAAGGGCATCATACACTCAGGTTTGCGGTGCCGACAGTCGCTCGCGTATAAACCGTATGCCCTGCTGGTAGACCTCCTCCTGTGATTTGAAGGCATTGCGCCAGATATTGGCAGCGGACGCCAGCTCAGGGTCGGTGTTGCCGAAGGATTCGATGACCAGCCAGCCGCGGTAGTCGATTTCCTTCAGTGCAGCGAAGTTGCCGTCCCAGTCCACCTGCCCGGTACCCAGGGTGCCGCGGTGGCTCTCACTGAGATGGACATGGTTGAGCACGTCGGCGCAGGCATGCAGCGCCGCGCGCGGATCGGGCTCCTCGATGTTGGCGTGGTGGGTATCGGAGTGTACGCCGACATTGTCCAACCCCACCTGCTGCACCATGCGCTTGCAGTCAGCCGACGTGTTGATAAGGAAGACCTCGAAACGGTTGAGGAATTCCAGCCCCAGCCGAACACCCATCTTTTGTCCATATTCTCCACAGGTATGCAGGTACTGTGCGCACCAGTCCCATTCCTGTGCGGTCGGGCCCGCACCGGTAAAGTACTTGTGCGCCTGGTAGATGCCGCCCACGAGTATATCCGCGCCGATCCGCGCCGCGCCGTCGATGCTGCGTTTGAGGTTATCGACGGCGGCGCTGCGAACCTCGGCCTGCGGGGCGACAGGATTGGTGTCGAGGCCGACAAACGCCGACGCGGTACGCGCCAGGCCGAGCCCGTCACAGGCCGCGGCCATCGCCTGCAGGTCGGCATCCGACTGGTCGCCGATGGGTATCTCCACGCCATCGAAACCCGCCCCGGCGATGCCCTCGAACACGGGTACGTGCGCCGGGGTGATTACCGTGCCCCACAGGAGCATATTCATGCCGATCTTGACGTCCACGCGCTCGATTTCTCCTTGTGCCGCGCCGACGGTTTATGTCGGGCGCAATGTCCGCAAAGTACAGTCCCTGCGCGCGGTAAGCAACCAGGCCGGTCATACGTTCGCGACCCACTCACCACTGCCGATCTTGTATACTCGAGGCGCGACGCCGGGAGTGACATAGTGAGCGCGAGAAAAATCTGGCTGTTGAAACTGGTGCTGCCCGGTCGATTCGGTAAAGCCGTCACGGGCATGCTGTTGCTGTGCCTGCTGCTGCCGCTGTTCTACCTCGGCTCGATCGATTACGGATCCGAGCCTACCCCCTACCTGTTCTTCAGCCTGGTGATCGCCTATATCATCCCGGTGTTCAGCCACATCACCGCGCGCGCTACCGAGGCCTTCGAGCAGCTGCGCCCGCTGCTCACTCTGGACGCCGAGAGCTTCCAGCGGCAACTGCACAGGTTGTCCGCTCCCCCTGCTCGACTGGTGGTCATCGACCTGTGCGTGGGTACGGTGGCCGGCTTCGTGCACATGTCTTTCGTGTCCGGCTCCGTCAGCGCCGCGCTGCACCGCCTCGTGCCCGGGGCGCCAGGTTTCGCCAGCATGGTAGGTACGCTGCTGGTGTGGATCGTCATGACCACCGTCGTTTCGATGCTGGTACAGCAGGCGCTGGTGTTCTCGCGGGCCGGGCGCGAACACCTGCGTTTTTCGCTGCTCAACAGCCACGGGCTGCTGGCCTTCGGCCGCGTTTCGAGCAGCGCCAGCCTGGCTCTCCTCGGCGCACTGGCGCTGTTTCCGCTGATCGGCCTCGAAGGCGGCATGGACATGAAGGAAATCCTGCCGGGCGCCGTCGCGTTGTCCGTGCCTCTCATCGTCCTGTTCATCATGCCGGTCTGGCCGGTGCACCGTCGGCTGGCGGCCATGAAGTCGGAGCAACTGGACGCGGCGAACAGCCGGATTGGTGCATACCTCGCACAGGAACACGACGCGACGAGGCGCCGCGAGTTCGACCCGGCGTTCACTGCACTGCTGGTCTACCGCCGCGAGATCGCCGAAACCGCCACCTGGCCGTTCGATGTCAGCAACGCATCCCGCCTGGCCTTCTACCTGTTCATACCGCCGCTGACCTGGGTGGCGGCCGCCCTGATGGAAAACCTGGTGGACTCCGTGCTGTGACGGTCAGCCCTGGCGGCTGACGCCGCCGCCCTCGCGCCAGATATAGCAGGAGTCCACGCCACCGCCCAGCGGCCTGTCCTGCACGGCATCCTCACCCGAGCGGGTACGCGCGATCCACTGGTCCGCCACCGCGGCAAGCACCTGGATAAACCCGGGCGCCAGCTGCGCAATCGCGTCGACGAAAAAGCCGTCCTCGCCGTCCTGTGCGAACCGTGCCGCGATACCCGAGGACAGGCCCTGCATCATCGCCCGTCCGTCGAGGGCGGCCGCCCACTGCGGGCGCTCGTCGAAGCGCGCGTCATGTAGTGACTCCAGTGTGCGCTCGCGCAGCGCCGCGCTGCTGTCGCGCAGCTGCATCGCGGGCGGTTCGACGATCGTGTGCAGCCGCAGCGCTCTCTCGTACTGGTAACGCTCGAGCGCCGCGGCAACGTGCTGTTCCGGCCGCACCAGGAAGTCAGACAACTGCAGGCACAGTTCGAACTCGCGCTGCTCGGTGTAGTGCCCATCGATGAACAGCGCACTCTGGAATACCGCTTCACCCACGCCGTGTGGCGACTCCACGCCCACCTGCGCCTGGCTGGCGACCAGCCGCGGCAGCGCACGGGCCATGAACTGGAACAGCGCCAGCAGGTGCGAACAGCCGCGGGGGCCACCGAAGGCGGCGGACAGCCTGGCGCGGAACTGGTCGTCCAGGACGTCGCCGACGAGCGCATCGAGGCGCCCGACGGGGTCGCGACAGGACTCGCCACAGCTGCGTTCGGAGGGCTCGATGGCCACCACCGGCTGCGCCGCCTGCAGGGCCTCGATGCGCAGGGTCGGTGCGTGTACGCGCAGGTCGAGGCACATGTGATGGATGATCCCCGCCGGCTGCAATCCGGTACTCAGCGGTGCGAAGCCGGTTTTACGCAGGTCGATGACCTGGCCGCTGGCGGACCAGCGCTCCTCGCCCAGCGCCGTGACCTTCATGGTCAGGGAGCGGGTATGCAGCGGATGACCGCCGACGGGAATCAGCAAGGCGATTACACCTTTACCGGCAGGCGCCGGTAACCGCGCACGGTGGAGGTATGGATGCGCTCGGCGCCGTCCAGCTCGGGCACCCAGCCGCCGAAACGGGTGATCAGCTCCTCCAGCGCAACCCGGGCCTCGAGGCGCGCCAGGCTGGCGCCCAGGCAGAAGTGCACGCCCTGCCCCAGCGAGACATGCTTGGCACCACGGTGAATATCGAATCGATCGGGCTCCGCATACTGCCGCTCGTCGCGTCCGGCGGCGCCCGTGAGCAGCAGCACCTTGGTGCCGACCGGCAGCACTGTACCATGCACTGTCACAGGCCTGGTGGTGATGCGCGCCTGCACCGGGGTCGGGGCCTCGATGCGCAGCAACTCCTCCACCGCACCGGGTAGCAGCGAGAAGTCGCCGCGCAGCTGTGCGAACTGGTCCGGGTGTGCAGGCAGCAGCGTACCCGCCCAACCCATCAGGCGCGATACGGTCTCGGTCCCCGCACCGGACAGCAGGCCGATAAAGTCGAGCAACTCGCGCTCGTCCAGGGGCCTGGCCTCACCCTCCTCCTCGATCTCCGAGGCAATGATGGCGCTGATCATGTCGTCTTGCGGCTCCGCGCGGCGCAGTCCTGCGAGCTCCTTGAAGTACTGCCAGACGTCGCGGCGGGCACGCGCCAGGTCGGACCCCGCCTCGGCTGCCATGGTCTTCGCCCCCCGGAATGCCTCCTCGCCCTCTTCGAGGGTAAGCTGCTCCTCGCCCCACTGCCGCACGATGTCGAGATCTTCGCGCGGCACACCCGCAAGCTCGCCGATCACCATCGAGGCAAATGGCGCGGAGAAGTCCTGGATGAGATCGAAGGTGTCCCCGGGACCGAAAGGTGCCAGCAGTTCACGGGCGATCTCCCGCGCGCGATTCTCAAGGCGCGCTATATGCCGTGGCGTGAAGCCGCGACTGACGATATTGCGCATCCGGGTGTGCTGCGGCGGGTCCATGAAGATCATCATGCGGGGAATGTGTTCCGGGGGCAGGTCCAGCAGCTCCAGCACCGTGCCGCGCGCTGAACTGTAGGTCTTCCAGTCCTTCGATGCCGCCAGCACATCGTCGTAGCGGCTCAGCGCGTAGAAGTCGTACTTCTCGTTGTAGTACAGCGGGGCCTCGTCCCGCAGGCGCTTGAAATACGGGTACGGATCCTCGTCTATCTCGAAGGAATAGGGATCGTAGTAGAGGTCGACGACCTGTTGCCCTGCCATCAGGTGGATCTCCCAGTTGCTGCACCGCCGCTTGCGCGACGACGACGTCGGCGACAGTGTAACCGCACGCGCCGCAAAACTCGAAAACACGCTCGCACCCCGCCCCGCATCCCGCACGGGGCACCCGCACGGCCAGGGTGCCTGTTCAGTAGCGCGAGTACTTGATAAACGGCGTCTGCACACCCACACGGTCGTAGAGCGCGCGTCCCGCCGCGTTGAAGTGCTGCGTTGTCCAGTAGACCGTCGGGCAGCCCGCGGCGTCGGCGGCGGCGTAGACGGCCTCTATCAGCGCCCTTCCTGCGCCGCTGCCACGCTGGCTCGCGTCGACATACAG
>JAWVYG010000082.1:0-8094 GCA_033722815.1 Halioglobus sp. | reverse complement strand
GGCCTGGTGGAAGCGCAGGCCAACTACCGGCGCAACGTGGAACTGGTCCGGCAGAAGCTGACGGCGCAGGCGTCGCTGGACCGCGCGCTGGCCAGGCGCGACGCGGCGGAAGCGGCGCTGGAGTCGGCCAGTGAAAACCTGCTGCGCCTGACCAACGGCACGCGCCAGGAGCAGTTGGACCAGGGCGCGGCCGCGCTGGCGTCGGCGCAGGCGCAGCTCGCGCTGGAAGAGCACCGGCTGTCCGAGCTGACCATCGTCGCCACCCGCGACGCCTATCTCGACAGCCTGCCCTGGCACGTGGGGGAGCGCGTGGCCCGCGGCGCCACGCTGGCGGTTTTGCTGGCCGAGGGCCAGCCGCACGCACGCGTTTACGTGCCCGAGCCCTTCCGCGCGACCCTGCAAGTCGGCGACGAGCGGCCCGTGCGCATCGACGGGGTGGCGGACACCCTGACCGGCGTGCTGCGCTGGATTGCCACTGATCCCGCCTTCACGCCCTACTACGCCCTCAACGCGAGCGACCGCGCCCGCCTGGTCTACCTGGCCGAGTTCGACCTGCGCGGCGGCGAGGACCTGCCCACCGGCGTTCCGGCACAGGTGCTATTGTCCGATGACTGAGCCCGCGATACGGGCGAGGAACCTGACCCGGCGCTTCGGCGAGGTCGTGGCGGTTGACGCCATCGACCTGGAGATACCGGCCGGCCGCATCTACGGCTTCCTCGGGCCGAACGGCTGCGGCAAGACGACGACCATCCGCATGCTGTGCGGTCTGCTGACGCCCTCGAGCGGCGACGCCGCGGTACTCGGACTGCAACTGCCCGGGCAGGCCGAAAAGCTGCGCCACCGCATCGGTTACATGACGCAGAAGTTCTCCCTGTACGAGGACCTGAGCGTCGAGGAGAACATGCGCTTCATCAGCCGGGTCTACGGCCTGGGCGCGGCCACCGCCGACCGGCGCATCGACCAGCTGCTCGAGCGTTACAGCCTGGGCAACCTGCGCGGCCGGCGCGCGGCACAGATGAGCGGCGGCCAGCGGCAGCGCCTGGCCCTGGCAACCGCCACGCTGCACGAGCCCGACCTGTTGTTCCTGGACGAGCCGACCTCGGCGGTGGACCCGGAGAACCGCCGCGACTTCTGGGAAAAGCTCTTCGACCTGGTCGATGCGGGAACGACGATCCTGGTGTCGACGCACTACATGGACGAGGCGGAACGGTGCCACGAACTGGCGATCCTGGAGACCGGCCACCTGCGCCGCCAGGGCAGCCCGGCCGGGCTGATGGCCGAGCTGGAGGACCGCGTCATCGAAGTTCACGGGGACGGCCTGCGAGAGGTGAAGGAGCAGGCGATGACGCTGCCCGAGGTGCGCTCCGCCGCACAGCAGGGCCTGCACCTGCGCATCCTGCTGAACGAGCGGCTGGAGGACCCGCTGTCCTACCTGCAAACCCGGCTGCGCGGTGAGGGGCTTACGCTGCAGATGGCCCGGGCCAGCCTGGAGGACGTGTTCGTCGCGTCCACCCGGGGAGGGGACAAGCCGTGAACGCCCTGAACCGCATCCGCGCCATTGCCCACAAGGAAATCCTGCAGCTGTCCCGGGACCGCATCACCTTCGGCATGGTGGTGATGCTGCCGCTGATCTACCTGCTGCTGTTCGGCTACGCGATCAATACCATGGTGCGGCACGTCCCCATCGGCATCGTCGACCTCAGCGGCAGCATGGCGGTGCGCGCCATCACGGAGCAGGTTCGCGTCACCCAGGTGGTGGACGTCGTCGCCAGCTACGCCACGCCCGCGGAAGCGGAAGCGGCCCTGGTGGCCGGCGACATCCGCGCGGCGCTGGTGTTTCCGCACGATCTCACGCAACGCATTGCCGGGGGGGAGAGCGTGGCGCAGTGGCTGGTCGACGGCTCGGACACCATGGTAGGCAACGCATTGCTGGCACTGCGCGACATGCCGCTGCAACTGGACGCCGGTGAACCCCGCGGCGCCTATCGCCAGAGTGAGCCCAGTTTCGAGATGGCGCTGTTCTTCAACGCCGAACGCCGCTCCGCCGTGAACACCGTGCCGGGCCTGGCCGCGATTACGCTGACCATGACCATGATCCTGTTCACCTCCATCGCGCTGGTGCGCGAGCGCGAACGGGGCAACCTCGAGTTGCTGATCACCACGCCGATACACCCGCTGGAGCTGATGATCGGCAAGCTGCTGCCCTACGTGCTGGCCGGGCTGCTGCAGCTGGGCATCATCCTCGGGCTGGGCGGCTACATGTTCGACGCGCCGTTCCGCGGCCAGATGAGCGGCCTGGTCATCATCACCACCGCCTTCATACTCGCCAACCTGACACTCGGCCTGCTCATATCAACCTTCGCCACGACCCAGATGCAAGCGATGCAGATGACCATGTTCGTGCTGATCCCCTCGATCCTGCTCAGTGGCTTCATGTTTCCCTACGACGCCATGCCCGCTCCCGCGCAGTACATCGCGGAGGCGCTGCCGGCCACCCACTTCATGCGCCTGGTGCGCGGCGTCTACCTGCGCGGCGCCGAGACCGGCCAGTTATTCGGCGATATCCTGTGGCTGCTGGGCTTCACCGCCGTCATGCTGACCATCGCCACGAGGCGCTTCAACAAGACCCTCGACTAAGCCGGACAGGCGGTGGCGGGGTGCACGGCGATTGCGCTAAAGTACGTGCGCTATCGCTTTCACACAGGCAGGGAGTCCCGGGCAATCTTTTCCATCAGGTCATTACTGTCGTGGGCACTGGTCTGCCTGCTGGCCGCCTGCAGCCCCGGTGAGTCCAACGTGGACCGCGGCAACCGCGAGGGCATCCTGCACTACGGCAATGGCACCGAACCGCAGGGGCTGGATCCCCACGTGGTCACCGGTGTACCGGAGCACCACATTATCGTCGCCCTGTTCGAGGGCCTAGCGACAAAAAACCCCTACACGCTGGAGCCGGAGCCCGGGGTTGCGCAGCGCTGGGAGATCAGCGAAGACGGTCGCGTCTACACCTTCTACCTGAACCCGCAGGCGCGCTGGTCGAACGGCGACCCGGTGCTGGCATCCGACGTCGTCTGGTCCTGGCAGCGGGCACTGAGCCCGGTCATGGGCAACCAGTACGCCTACATGCTGTTCCCGGTGTTGAATGCCGAGGCCTACGCCACGGGCAAGCTCGAGGACTTCGGCGAAGTGGGTATCGAGGAGATCGACGAGCGCACCCTGCGGGTCACGCTGAATGCACCCACGCCCTATTTCCTGCAGCTGCTGGACCACTATTCCACGTTCCCGGTACACCGCGCGACCATCGAAAAATACGGCAGCGCCACCGACCGCTTCACGCCGTGGACGCGGGTGGAGAACATCGTCGGCAACGGACCCTTCGTGCTGACCGAGTGGAAGCTGAACCGGCGCCTGCGCGTGGAGAAGAGCCCGACCTACTGGGACCGCGACAGGGTCAGGCTCAACGGCGTGGTGTATTACCCCACCGAGAACGCCACCAGCGAAGAGCGCATGTTTCGCGCCAACCAGCTGCACGTCACCCAGACCATCCCGCTGGGCAAGATCCCCGTGTACAGGGAAATGCCCGACAGCCCCTTCGTCAATGCTCCCTACCTCGGCAGCTACTTCTATCGCCTCAACACTACCGTCGCCCCGCTCGACGACGCGCGCGTGCGCAGGGCGCTGGCGCTGGCCATCGACCGCGAGAAGCTGAACGCAACGGTGATGCACAACGTCAACGTGCCGGCCTACAGCATCACACCGCCCGACACGCTGGGCTACTTCCCGCCAAAGCTGCTGGGCTACGACGTCGACCAGGCACAGCGACTGCTGGCCGAGGCGGGCTACCCGGACGGCGCCGGGTGGCCCGGACTGGAGCTCCTGTACAACACCAACGAAGACCACCGCAAGGTGGCCGTGGCGCTGCAGCAGATGTGGAAGACCGCGCTGAACATCGACATCACGCTGACCAACCAGGAGTGGAAGGTCTACCTGGACTCGGTGTCGCAGATGAACTACCAGATGGCGCGGGCGGGCTGGATCGGCGACTACGTCGACGCCAACAGCTTCCTGGACATGTTCGTATGCGGCGGCGGCAACAACCACACGGGCTACTGTGACCCCGCCTACGACGAACTGATCCTGCGCCGCGCGCCGCAGGCGAATTCCCGCCAGGAGCGCTACGCGCTGTTCTTCGAGGCGGAGAGCATGTTGATGGAGCAGGTGCCGCTGATACCGCTCTACACCTATACCAGCAAGAAACTGGTGCACCCCAGCGTGCGCGGCCTGCCGTCCAACCTGATGGACGCGCTCAACCTGAAGTACGTCTGGCTTGAGCCCGAGGCGGAGGCGCCTGAATGATGTGGCGCTTTATCGGTTACCGGCTGCTGCAGGCAGTACCCGTGATCCTCGCGGTCATCACCGTGACATTTTTTCTCGTGCGCGTGGCCCCCGGCGGTCCATTCGACGGCGAGAAGGCGGTCATCCCGGAGGTCAAGGCGGCGCTGGAAGCGCAGTACCGCCTCGACCAGCCGATCTTCGCACAGTACACGGCCTACCTCGCGGACCTGGCCAGCGGTGACCTCGGCCCCTCGTTCAAGTACCCGGGCCGCAGTGTCAACGAACTCATCGCGGCGGGGCTGCCGGTAACGGCGGAACTGGGCCTGTACGCGCTGCTGGTGGCAGTGGTCATCGGCGGGCTCGCCGGCGTGGTCGCCTCGCTACGGCCCAACACCGCACAGGACTACATTCCCATGTCCGCGGCGATGATCGGCATCTGTATGCCGTCCTTCCTGCTGGGACCACTGCTGCTATTGCTGTTCGGCATACACCTCGAGTGGCTGCCGGTATCCGGCTGGGGCGACATACCCGGCGACAAGATCCTGCCGGCGGTCACGCTCGGCTCGACCTACGCCGCCTACATCGCACGGTTGAGCCGCGCCGGCATGCTGGAGGTGATGAGCCAGGATTACATCCGCACGGCCAGGGCCAAGGGCCTGCCGGAGTGGCGCGTGGTCACGGGCCACGCCCTGCGCGGCGGGCTCATACCCGTGGTGGCGTTCCTCGGTCCGGCCTTCGCCGGACTGCTGGCCGGCTCTTTCGTGGTGGAAACGATTTTCCAGGTACCCGGCCTGGGCCGTTTCTACGTGCAGGCCGCCTTCAACCGCGACTACACCATGATCCTGGGTACCACGGTGTTCCTGTCCACGCTGATCGTGGTGTTCAACCTGCTGTCCGATATCCTCGCGGCGTGGATGAACCCGCGCCTGCGCCAGCAGTTCGGAGGCAGCTGATGAACGAACAGGCCATCACCGACCCCTCCCAGGCGCCACCCGGAAGTTCGCTGTGGCAGGACGCCTGGCTGCGCCTGAAGCGCAACCGGCTGGCCGTGTTCGGGCTGTGCGTGCTGGCGGCGTTCGTGGTGATCGCACTGCTGACGCCCTGGATCGCCCCCTACGATTACACGGAGCAGAACCTGGAACTGGGCGCGTCGCCGCCGTCGGCCGAACACTGGCTGGGCACCGACATCTTCGGCCGCGACCTGCTGACACAGATAATGTACGGCGGCCGCATCTCGCTGGCCGTGGGCTTCGTCGCCACCGCGGTGGCGCTGCTGATCGGCGTCACCTGGGGCGCGGTAGCGGGCTACGTCGGCGGGCGCGTGGACGCCGTGATGATGCGCGTGGTCGACATCCTGTACGCACTGCCGTTCATCATTTTCATCGTGCTGCTGATGGTAGTGTTCGGCCGCAACATCATCCTGCTGTTCCTGGCCATCGGCGCGGTGGAGTGGCTGACGATGGCGCGCATCATGCGCGGCCAGGTGCAGACGCTGCGGCAGCAGGAGTTCGTCGAGGCGGCCATCTCCATCGGGCTGTCGCCCGCGACCATCATCCGCCGCCACCTGATTCCCAATGCGCTCGGGCCGATCATTGTCTACACCACGCTGACCATCCCCAGCGTGATGTTGCTGGAGGCCTTCCTCAGCTTTCTCGGCCTGGGCATCCAGCCGCCGCAGACCTCCTGGGGCCTGCTTATCTCCTACGGCGCCGAGTCCATGGAAGAGTACCCGTGGCTGCTCATCTTCCCGGGACTGGCGCTGACGCTGACGCTGTTTTCACTGAATTTTCTCGGCGACGGGCTGCGCGACGCCCTCGACGTCCGCGGCGCGGGAGACTGAGCCGATGCTGCAGGTCGACAATCTCAGCGTCAGCTTCCACACACGCATGGGCGTAACGCAGGCGGTCAACGGCGTCGGCTTCGAGGTCAGGGCCGGGGAAATCACCGCCATTATCGGCGAGTCCGGTTCCGGAAAGTCCGTTGCCTGTTACAGCCTGCTCGGGCTGGTGCCGCAACCACCGGGACGCATCGACAGCGGCACTGCACTGTTCGAGGGCCGCGACTTGCTGCAGCTGGACTCCCGCGAACTGCGCGCAATCCGCGGGCGCGATATCGCGCTGGTATTCCAGGACCCGATGACCTGCCTCAACCCCTACATGACCATCGGCAGGCAGCTGATGGAGCCGCTGCGCTACCACGGCAAGGTCAGCCGGGACGCGGCGCGGGAGCGCGCGCTTGCGCTGCTCGACGAGGTCGGTATTCACGACAGCCGCAAGACCTTCGACGACTTCCCGCACCAGCTGTCCGGCGGCATGCGCCAGCGGGTGATGATCGCGATGGCGCTGATCAACGAGCCGAAACTACTCATCGCCGACGAACCGACCACCGCGCTGGACGTGACCATACAGGCGCAGATACTCCAGTTGCTGGCGAAGCTGCAGGAGACACGCGAGATCGGCATCATCTTCATCTCCCACGATCTCGCGGTCGTCGCCGACATCGCCGACCGCATCGTGGTGATGGAAGAGGGCGTGGTGGTGGAGAGCGGAGACCGCGAGGCAATCTTCAGGCACGCCGCGCACCCCTACACGCAGAAGCTGCTCGACGCGATTCCCACCAGCGCCAAGGCACCGCAGCCACTGCCCGGCGACAACCTGGTCGAGGTGCGCGGATTGAAGACCTGGTTCGGCCAGGGGCCCGCAACGGTAAAGGCGGTGGACGACGTGTCATTTGTCATTCGCCGCGGCGAGGTGCTGGGGCTGGTCGGCGAATCGGGCAGCGGCAAGTCGACGATCGGCCGTTCGCTGCTGCGCCTGGTGCCGGTCACGGCGGGCAGCATCAGTTTCGACGGTACCGAGCTGACCACGCTGGAGAAAGGCGATCTGCTGTCCATGCGCCGGCGCATGCAGATCATTTTCCAGGATCCCTTCGCCTCGCTGAACCCGCGCATGACGGTGTTTGATACGCTGGCGGAACCGCTGCTGCTGCACGGCATCGAATCGCGCGGGAGCGTGGCTGCCGCAGTCATGCGGCTGATGGACGAGGTGGGCCTCGCGCGCGCCTTCACGCGCAAGTATCCCCACGAGTTTTCCGGCGGCCAGCGCCAGCGCATCGCCATCGGCCGCGCCCTGGCGACACGCCCGGAATTCATCGTCGCGGACGAGCCGGTGTCGGCCCTCGATGTCACGATCCAGGCACAGATACTGGAGCTGATGTCCGAGCTGGGGCGCGAGCACGGCCTGACCATGCTGTTCATCTCCCACGACCTCGCCGTGGTGCGCCAGGTGGCGGACCGCATCATGGTCATGCACCGTGGAAAGATCGTGGAGGAAGCGCCGGGCGCAGAGCTGTTTACAGCGGCGCGGGAGGACTACACGCGAGCGTTACTGGATTCCATTCCGGGGCGATCGCTGCTCGCCCCCTGAACAACACGTTGCATTTCAGCTGCGCGGGGGCAGCAGGCCGGAATCGGCCATGCGGATATATACTTCCAGCTGTGTGCTCGCCTCGAGCTTGTCCTTGAAGGGGCCCGCAGCGGTACCCTCCCGGGTATTGAAAAACCAGCTGTCATCCTGCTGGTACATGCGGGGGGAGCGGGAAGCCGCTGCGCTGTCGTTGTCACTACGTCTCATGGGTTCAGCCCTGGAAAACTGTTGTTATAGGGTTGTCCAAGGTTTATAGACCAGGGGGCTCACCGCCGGTAATGCAAAGTGTGAGGCAGTTCGCACTTCGCCCCATTTTACCCATCCGGGGCAGTGCCTT
>JAWVYG010000081.1:0-8102 GCA_033722815.1 Halioglobus sp. | reverse complement strand
GCGATGAGCGCCGTTGCGCTGCTCTCAATGTAGGTTTTACCCGGCCGGTTGAACACGGTCTCGAAGTACCCGTCCTCGCGCTGGTAGGGCAGCAGGGCCGCGGAGGTCTCGCGCAGTATGTCGATCGCCTGCTCGCGTTCCGCGCTGCCGTCCTGGAAATGGTCGATGGTCAGGGGCAGGCCGGCGATGACCCAGCCGTTGCCGCGGCCCCAGAATATCTTGCGCTTCGGGTAGGTGTGTCCCGCCCGGGTCCAGTAGCAGTGGTAGAACAGCTTGTCCTTCGGGTCCTGCAGGTAGCGCGCGAACAGCGCCGGCTGGCGCCGCGCGAAGTCGTAGATTTCGTCGTCGCCGGCCTCGCGGCCGTACCACCCGGCGAACACGCCGTACATCATGACCGAGTCTACCCACACGCTTTTTGGATACAGCCGCCCCTCCGGGGAGGAGCCCAGGTGGTTGGGCATGTAGTCCAGCACGCGGTCGGAATTGCGCAGGTAGTCTACAACCCGCTCTACCACCTCGCGGTAGCGCTCCTTCCCCGTGCGGCGCCACGCGGCGAACGCGGTGAGACCGGGGGCCATGGTGTCGGACTGGTCCACGCGGTAGCCCTTGTCGATGTGGTGGTCCAGCCAGGCGCAGATATAGTCCAGGTAGCGGGACTCGCCCAGTGCCTCGTCCAGCAGGTGCAGCGAGTAGGTGTACAGCGCCTCCCCCCACATCCACTTGAGCCTTTCGGGCCGGTGGCGCTGCACGGAGGCGTCCGCCAGCTCGATGGCGCGCTGGAACAGGGGATCGCCTGCCACCGCCTGGCCGGGATCGTGCATCTGGCGGACTGCCATTCAATCGTCTCCTGCGCTGGCGGGGATGTCGACGCCGAGGCACAGGCTGAGGTGCCGGTGCAGCGACGCCCGGATCAGCTGCCGGTCCGGCGCTGTCTGCTGTTCGATCACGCACGATTGCTCCAGCTGTCTGAACAGCGCAGTCGTCAGGCGGGCATCGATGTCCGGCTGCGGCGAGCCCAGGGTGCGGTGCACCCACGCCAGGAAGTCGAACTGCGCGCGCCACTCGTCCATCACCAGCTTGTGCAGGGACGGGTAGCGCACCGATTCGTGGTGGAACGCCAGTTCCAGCAGCCTGTCCCGGCGCTTGCCGGACAGCTGGCTCACCAGGTAGCCCGCGGAGATGTCGAGGATCTGGCCCGCGATGACCGCCCGCTGCGGTCCCGGGACGGTGCTCTCCCGGTAGGGTTCCAGCAGGGCGCTGGTCTGGCGGTAGAAGGGGTTCTCAGTCAGCAGGGCCCGCGAGCGCCAGTAGCCGAAGGCGCTGATGATGAGGTCCTCGATGCTCTCGAAGTGGTAGGTGGTGCTGCCGAGGGAGACCCCGGCGCGCCTGGCCACGGCGCGGTTGCGCACGCTGCGGATGCCCTCGTCTATGATGATATCCAGCGCCGCCTGCAGGATGCGCGCCCGGGTCTCCTCGCGCTGCTCGGCGCGGCTGCGGCGCGGAGCGTCGGCGGTTTTCGGGGCGGTAGCGGGCATGGGAGCCTCCTGGCGGGATTTCGCTGTACTATAGTACAGTTAAATGGAGGATGGCAAGCATCGCATGGCCAGGCGGGCCGGCCGATGGCTTGAGGCCTGCTCTTAACTGTACTATAGTACAGCCAGATTTCAAGCCAGATTATCACCGGGAGCCTCCTATGTCGCGCTGTTCGAGCCTGATGTTCATTCTCCTGTCGCTGCTCGTTGCAGCGTGCAGCGATACAAGTACCGGCACGGGCGGCGCTGCCCGGGGCCTGTCCTCGCTGGACTACGACTACGCGGCGGCCCAGCGCGACTACCTGGAGGCGACGGTCGCCGACGGCCGCGGCGGCACCTACGGCGGCCTGGCGCACATCGCGCAGGGCGTCGCTCCCCGGGCAGGCAGCTTCGACCACGGCCTGGGCGAGATGAACATGCGCGAGGACACGGCGGACTTCAACCTGCCCGGGCTCATGCTGTTGCTCTATCGTCACGCCGACTCGCCGGGGCTGTCCGATGACCTGCACCGGCAGGTCAGGCAGTCGGTGATCGACTTCAAGTACTGGCCGGACGAGTTGCAGGAGGTGCCCGGCACCACCGACGCCCTGAACATGGTGACCTGGACGGAGAACCACTACATCCTGTTCGCCTCCGGCGCCTACCTGGCGGGCCAGCTGTACCCGGACACGGTGTTTCCCGCGTCAGGCAACACCGGGCGCGAGCAGATGGAGGTCTTCGGTCCGCGCATACTCAAGTGGCTGGAACTGCGCTACCGCAGCGGCTTCAGCGAGTGGTTGTCCAACGTTTATTACAACGAGGACATGCCGGCGCTGCTCGCCCTGATCGAGCTGGCGCAGGACGAAGAGATCGTCGAGAAAGCGAAGATCGTGCTGGACCTGCTGTTTGCCGACCTGGCGCTGAACACCTTCCAGGGCAGCTTTGCCTCCACCCACGGGCGTACCTACACCCACAAGATGGACAGCAACCGCGATTCAACCCGCGGTGCCGTACACCTGGCCTTCGGGCTGCACACGCGCAGCACCGGCAACATGACGGCCACCATGATGGCGCTGTCGCAAAACTACCGCGTGCCCGAGGTGCTGTATCGCATCGCCAACGATGTCGAACTACCTGTGATGGAGAACCGCCAGCGCATGGGCATCAAGCTGGAAGAGGCCGCCGACTGGGGCCTGAGCCTGGACCGCCTCGAGGACGGCATGCATTTCCTGACCATGGAACCCTATCCCCATCCGCTGTTCGTCGACCTGTTCTACGACATGCTCAACGCCTACGAGTGGTGGGAGTACCGCGATTTCACGGCATTCAACGACAACCGCGCAATCATGGACGACCCGGTGGCGCGCGCCGCTACGGCAGTGGCCCTGGAGCGGGATATCACCCGCAACATGCGCCCCGAGGTCAACATCTATACCTATCGCACGCCGCACTACATGCTCAGCACCGCACAGGACTGGCGCAAGGGATTCGGCGGCGACCAGTCCTCGATCTGGCAGGCCAGTGTCGGCAGCAGGGAGGCGGTGGCTTTCACCACGCATCCGGGGAATGAACAAACCGATGGCCGCACACCAAACTACTGGGTGGGTTACGGCACGCTGCCCCGGGCCGTGCAGGTCGGCAACGTGGTGGTCACGCTGTACGATGTGGATACCGATGCCATCCTGTACTACCCCAACCAGCCGCTGTACACGCACGCGTTCCTGCCGCGGGCCAGGTTCGACGAATCGCGCAGGGAGGGCCAGTGGTTCTTCGCGCGCAAGGGCGATGCCTACCTCGCCCTGTGGTCCTCCGATCCGAACGCCGACTGGGTGCCGAACACGGACCCGGACGCACACGGTGGCGGCGACTACGAGATTATTGCCGACGGCGAGAAGACCGTGTGGATCTGCGAACTGGGAGACGCGGGACAGTACGGCGACTTCGCCAGCTTCACCGCCGCCGTGGCCGGCGCGCCGCTAAGCGTCGACGCCCAGGCGCTCGACGTGCGCTACACCTCGCCGGCGCAGGGTAAGATCGTGATGGGCTGGGACGGCCCCGTCCTCGCCAATGGCGCCGAGGTCGTGCTGCAGGATTACGGTCGCTACGACAATCCCTGGAGCCAGTCCGGCTTCCCCGGCGAGGCTATGTCGTTCTCCTACGGCGACGCCTGGCTCAACCTGGATTTCGACAACGCCGCCCGCGAAGCCAACCGCTTCGTGGAATAGGGCGCCGCCTGCCGGGGCGTCAGTGCACGACCAGGACCGGCGTGGTCACCTGTGCGATGACGCGCTCGGCCAGGCTGCCGAGCATTTCCGCGGCGGTCGCGTCCAGGCCGCGACTTCCCAGCACGATCAGGTCGCTGCGCGACGCCGCGTCGACGATCGCCTGCTGCGGCGACTTCGAATCGATGGTGACCTCTGCATTGACTGCGGCCGCTTCGCACAGGCTCTGGCAGTGCTGCAGCAGCGTCCTTGCCTCGAGCTGTAGCCGCTTGTCCAGTTCCCCCGCCGCCTCGCCGGCAGCTTCAGACGGATGCGCGTTGTCCTCCAGCGGGAGTGCGCGCATCATGCCCGGATCGATGGCGTGAATCAGTTCCACGCTGCCGCCGGTTGCCGCCGCCAATGCCGCCGCGTACTTGGTTGCACGCAGCGACGGGCCGGAGCCGTCCACGGCGACCAGTATCCGTTGCGGCGCAACCGGCAGGCCCTGTGACGGCTGCAGGCCCACGGCATCGGCGCAGCGCAGCGAGCAGTACTGTTCGTAGCGATCCCCCACTGGCACTTCGACAGCGCTTGAGGCGGGTACGTGGGCGCCGCAGGTCGGGCACTTGATAATCATTGCGTGCTCTCCTCCTTCGCCAGCCGCTGTTCCAGTTCCGCGATACGCAGGCGGGTGCTGATCACCGCGTCGGTGGACAACGACAGGCTGTCGATGCCGTGGCGGACCAGCAGTTCGGCGATCTCCGGGTAGTCGCTGGGCGCCTGGCCGCAGATGCCTATCTTGCGCCCCGCGGCCCTGGCGCCGTCCAGTGCCATCTTCAGCGCCTTTAGCACCGCCGGGTTGCGCTCGTCGAACACCGTCCCCAATATCTCGGAGTCCCGATCCACGCCCAGCACGAGCTGGGTGAGGTCATTGGAGCCGATGGAAAAGCCGTCGAAATGCTCCGCGAACTCCTCGATCAGCAGTACGTTCGCCGGGATCTCGCACATGACGAAGATCTCCAGGCCCTGCTCCCCGCGCTGCAGGCCGTGCCGGGCCATCTCGGCCTGTACCCGCTGCGCCTCGTCCACGGTGCGGCAGAACGGGATCATCACGACGACATTGTCCAGTCCCATCTCTTCCCGCACTTTCTTCAGTGCGCGGCATTCCAGCGCGAAGCCCTCGCGGTAGGCGTCGTGGGCGTAGCGCGACGCGCCGCGGAAACCGATCATCGGGTTTTCCTCCTGCGGCTCGAAGGGCCCCCCGCCCAGCAGGCCGGCGTATTCATTGCTCTTGAAATCCGACAGCCGCACGATCACCGGCCCGGGGTAGAAGGCGGCGGCGATGCGCGCAATGCCCTCGGCCAGCTTCTCCACGAAATAGGTCGCCCCGTCGGCGTAACCCATCGTGCGCTGCGCGATCTCGCGCTGCGTCTCGGCGTCGGTTTTTTCGGGGTGCAGCAGGGCCAGCGGATGGATGCCGATGCCGTTGGCGATGATGAATTCTTCCCGCGCCAGCCCGACCCCGTCGACCGGCAGGAACGACAGCTTGAACGCCTGCTCCGGGTTGCCGACGTTCGCATAGATCTTTGTCTTCGTCGGCGGCAGGTCGCCCGCGTCGATCTCCTCGCGGTCGAAGGGCAGAACGCCCTCCATGACCACGCCGGTCTCGCCCTCGGCGCAGCTGACCGTGACCGGCTGCCCGTCGACCAGCGACGCCGTGCCGTTCTCCGTGCCGACGACACACGGGATGCCGAGCTCGCGGCTCACGATGGCCGCGTGGCAGGTGCGCCCGCCGCGATCCGTCACGATGGCAGCGGCCTTCTTGAGAATCGGTTCCCAATCCGGGTCGGTCATGGCGGTGACCAGCACGGAGCCGCTGTGGAAGCGATGCAGCTCCGACGCGCTGTCGAGGCGGCAGACGGGACCGGCGCCAATCTGCGTGCCCACCGCGCGGCCGCTAACCAGCACCGGCCCCCGCTCCGGCAGGGAATACGTCACCAGCCGCGCGCTGTCGCGCTGGGAGTGGGTCGTCTCCGGCCGGGCCTGCACGATATACAGCTCTTGCGTCGTACCGTCCTTGGCCCACTCGATGTCCATCGGACGCGGCTCACCCGCGCGTTTGCTGTAGTGTTCCTCGATGATCGTGGCGTAATGCGCCAGCTCTTTCGTCTCCTCGGCTGTGAGAACGAACTGCCTGCGCAGGGACTCCGGTACCGCCACGTTGCGGGTAGCGCGGCCGCCACCCTCGTCGTAGACCATTGCCACCTCCTTGGAGCCAAGGCGACGGGAGATTTCCTGCATCGTCGGCTTGAACACGAGGTATTCGTCGGGGTTGGCAACGCCCTGGACGATGTTCTCGCCCAGCCCGTAGATGGCGGTGATGAACACCACCTTGTCGAAGCCGCTTTCCGTGTCGAGTGTGAAAATCACGCCCGAGCTCGCCTGGTCGGAGCGCACCATGCGCTGCACGCCGATCGAGAGGTAGACTTTCTCGTGGTCGAATCCGCGTTCGGCGCGGTAGGAGATGGCGCGATCGGTGAACAGCGATGCGAAACAGCGACGGCAGGCGTCGATCAGGTCCGTTACGCCGTTGATCGCCAGGTAGGTCTCCTGCTGGCCGGCGAAGCTGGCCGTCGGAAGGTCCTCGGCCGTTGCGCTGGAGCGCACCGCCACATCGACATGTTCGACACCGGCCTTGCGCGACAGCTCATCGTAGCTTTGCGTGAGTTCCCGTTCGAGGTCCGCCGGGAAGGGGGCATGCCGGATCATGCGCCGGATGCTGGCGCCGCAGGCGCGCAGCGAATCGACGTCCGTCGGGTCCAGCTCGGCCAGCGCCTCGCGCATCCTGTCCCTGATGCCGGACCCGTCCAGCACGGCGCGGTACGCGTCGGCGGTCAGTGCGAAGCCCTCGGGGACGCGCACGCCCAGCGGCGTCAGTTCCTGGATCATCTCCCCGAAAGAGGCGTTCTTGCCGCCCACCAGGGGTATGTCGTCCAGCGTCAGGCTGTCGAACCAGCGGATGTATTCCATAATTCCTCCAGCTAGATCAGTCGTTGGCCGGGTAAGCCGCAGTGGTACTGCCCGGTTGTCGAGGATGCGCCGCGCCGCTGCTCTTATACCGGTGGCCATGCGGCGTTGCGGATACATCCGGCCGCGCGCGCTGTCCGGAAAGAGTGGCGGCTGAGCCCGTCGCGTCGCCCCGGCCTACCGGGTGCCTGTGCGCACACATGCACCCGCAGCGCCGACCATATAAGCACCTTCGACTTTGGGCCACCGTGACCTAGGTCATGGTCCGGTCATCCGCCGCGCCTGTCGGTCCGCACGGTGCGACGTCCGGCGGAGGACTGACTCGCCGGAGCGTGTTCGACCCGGGCGACGGCCGGCGGAAGGCAGGCCTATTGCCGGGATATGCCGGCCTGGTTGCCGCGCAGCACGTACTTCTGCACCTTGCCCGTCGCGGTCTTGGGCAGCTCGTCGACGAAGCTGACCCACTGCGGTGTCTTGAAGCGCGCGAGGTTCTCGCGCACGAAGTCCCGCAATTCCTCCTCGCTGGCGTCGGCGCCAGCCTGTAGTACCACGAAGGCGTGGGGCGACTCGCCCCATTTCTCGTGGGGCATGCCCACGACGGCAACCTCCTGCACGGCCTCATGGCGCAGCAGGCAGCCCTCGACTTCCACGGAGGAGATATTCTCGCCGCCGCTGATGATGACGTCCTTGAAGCGGTCGCGGATTTCGATGTAGCCGTCCGGGTGTACCACGGCCGCGTCGCCGGAGTGGAACCACCCATCCCGGACAGCGTTCGCCGTCGCCTCGGGATCGTCGTAGTAGCCCGACATCACCACGTTGCCGCGGACCGTGATCTCCCCCAGCGTCTCGCCGTCCCGCGGCACGGGTGTGCCGTCCTCGTCGACGACCGCCAGTTCGCCCGAGCAGACCAGTTCCACGCCCTGCCGCGCCTTGATGACGGCGCGCTCGGTCGCGGGCAATGCCCCGTGTTCCGGCAGGGGCTCGCAGATGGCGATCAACGGCGCGGTTTCCGTCAGGCCGTAGACGTGGGTCAGCTCCCAGCCCAGGTCGCGCTCGACCATCTCGATGGTCGCGGCCGCGGGCGGGGCGCCCGCGGTAAAGAGGCGCACGCCGCGCGGCGCGTCCGCCTTCAGCTCGGGCGGCGCATTGACGATGCTTATCAGGACGGTGGGCGCGGCGCAGAACATGGTGATGCTCTCCTGCCGGATCAGCCTGAAGATGAGCGCCGGGTCGACCTGTCGCAGGCAGACGTGCGCCATGCCGCGCGCGGTGTTGATCCAGGTGAAGGTCCAGCCGTTGGCGTGGAACATGGGCAGGGTCCACAGGTAGCGGTCGGCCGGTGTCAGGTGCTGGTGCGCCAGCG
>JAWVYG010000080.1:0-8113 GCA_033722815.1 Halioglobus sp. | reverse complement strand
TTCAGCGACGACCCGGTGATGAACTGGTCCTGCAACAACCCGGACTCACTGGTGCCCTTTTTCGAGCTGACGCTGGAGCCGTTCCTGCCCCACGGGCTGGTATACCTCGACGCGCAGCAGCGCGGCGCCGCCTGCTGGCTGGGCCCGGGGGAGACGCTGAAGTGGTCATACCGGCCCTCCAACGTGAGCAGGATCTTCCGCCAGGTCGGCCTCAAGGGCCTGTACCGCATGATCCTCAGCGGGATGGCCACGGAAAAGCACCACCCGAAAGCGCCGCACTACTACCTCTTCGCCATCGGCGCGGGCAGCGCGTACCGCGGCCAGGGGGTGGGCAGCGCGCTGATCAGCCACATGCTGCGCCGCTGCGACGAGGAGGGCGTGCCCGCCTACCTGGAGAACTCCAAGGAGCAGAACCTGCGCTTCTACGAGGGGCACGGGTTCAGGGTGCAGAAGGAAATCCGCTTCGCAGACACCGCGCCGCCGGTATGGCTGATGTGGCGCGAACCCGGCGGCCGGGCGTAATCGACGCGCAAGCGGCGCGCTGCTACCTGTAACGGGAAAGGTTGGGGAGCCGCTGCAGCCACGGCGGCACGCTGGCCGCCGGCGCCTCTCACGCAGGCGTCAGTTCGCCGGCGCGGTGTCCAGGATGAATTCCACGCGACGATTCTTGCGCCGCCCCTCGACGGTGGCGTTGGAAGTGACGCGCTTCGTCTCGCCGTGACCGATGGCCACGACCTGCCCTGCACTCACGCCGTGCTTGTCCAGCAGCAGTTGCCGCACCGCCTGGGCGCGGCGTTCCGACAGCCACTGGTTGTAATCGTCGTCGCCGGTGGAATCGGTATGACCCTCCACCGTGACGCGCACGCCGGGATTCTCACGGATCACCTGTGCGGCGCGGGCGATCTCGTCGTCGTAGGCCGCGGCGATATCCGCCGAGTCGAAGGAGAAGCGCACCTGCACCTCCAGCACGTAGGCGTCACCACTTTTCTGGTAGCGATCCGAACCGGCGGCGAGACCGGCCAGGGCGGCCGACGCCGCAGCCGGGTCCTGCTTGCCGGACAGGCTGGCGAACAGCGCATCGCGGTCCACCTTCGCCGCCGCGGTCGGCTCGCGCGGGCACAGGTCCTGCGCGTTCTCGTCGTCCGCGTCGCGCGACAGGTCCAGGTCCAGCTCACCCAGCTTGTCGGCGTTCAGGCCATCGACCTCGAGCGAGGCCAGCAACAGGCCCATGTGCGCCAGGGTGGCGGACTGGGCCTTGACCAGGTCGGTCACCGCGGCGATATGCGCGCGCTGGGTGTCGAAGTATTCGTTCTGGCTGTCCAGCAGGTCCAGCAGCGAGCGCTGGCCGATGTCGAACTGGTCCTGGTAGGCGCGGCGGGTCTTGTTCAGTGCGGCGCGGTTGCGCTCCAGCACCACCACCTGGTTCTCCAGCGTCTCGACATTGTTGAAATCGATCATGACCTCCTGGCGTACGTTCAGGCAGGCCTGCTTGCGCTCCTCGATGGCGGCGTTGTAACGGCTGTAGTACTCGCGCCGGCGCGCCTTGTCGGCGCCGCCGCGGAACAGGTTGTAGGACAGCACCAGCTCGATGGCCTCCTCGTCGAAGCGACCGTCCAGCCCGTCGGTGTCGTGCTCCACCTCGTTGCGATAGCGCAGGTCGAGGCGCGGCAGCATCGGCGAGAAGGTACTGTCCACGGCCTCCTGCATGGAGCGCAGGTTCTCGATCGAGGCGTTGATCACCGGGCTGCGCTGGTAGGCCAGGTCGAGCGCCATCTCGCGCAGTTCCGGAATCTTGCCGGAGGGCACGCTCGGCACCGCCAGGTTGTCCGCGGGCAGCGCGCCGACCAGGCGCTGGAAGCGCGTCATCACGTCGTGCAGGTTGGCGATTTCGGTGACCAGGTTGGACTCGGCCAGGGCCACGCGCGCCACCGCCTGGTCGCGGTCCACGCCCTGGCTGACGCCGCCGCCGGTGCGCTCCTCGATGCGCTCGTAAATCTCCCGATGCACGCGCAGGTTGTCCTGCGCAAAAGCGACGAGCTGCTGGTACTTCACCGTATCGAGATAGGCCTGTGCCACCTCCAGCGCGACCTCTTCCGACTGGCGCTTGAAGTCGTAGTACTGCGACAGCTTGGCGTAGCCCAGCCGCGCCAACTCGTTGCGGGTGGAGAAACCGTCGAACAGCATCTGCGTGACGCTGAAGCGCACCGCGTCGCGGGTGTAGTCACCCAGGTCCACCAGCGGCGTCTCGCGCTCCTCCTCGCCGTACTCGGCATAGACGTCAACGCTGGGCAGGTAGGCGCCCTTCGCGCCGCGCTCGGCGTAGCGCGAGGCCTCGAAGTTGTGCCAGCTGGCGTTGACCCGGGGACTGTACAGCACGCCCTGGGTAATCGCCTCGCGCAGGCCGGACACCTCCGGCGCGAACTGCGCGGTCTGCGCCACCGCCAGTGACACCGAGCCACCGGCGAGCACCGAACACAACCATACCGCTGCACGCTTTGAGAACATTGCTCTACCCCTGTCTGTCAGAGCCGGTCAGGCCTGCTTCCCCTGCATCCTGCCGACGATTTATTTATTGTGTAGCTGGCGCGCGTCCCACGCGACCAATTTTCCGCTCTCCCGATTGTCTCTTATCTGCCGCCCGTACGAAATGCTATCGCGGGACCTGCATCACAGAATATAGGGACTTTTACACCATTTCGGGGGCGCACGGCCCCGCCACAGGTGAAATCGGATACTATCCGTGCAACACCCGGGGGAAGTGTAGGGACATTGATCCGTTTCACACGTTGCAGTGCCGCAGGTGCGCTCCGCGCAGGCTGCGCTGACGCGCGCGCCGGCAGGCTGACTGCCCTGCTGCTCCTTTTGGCTACGCTGGCCACGGCGCAGGTCGACTTCTCCCGCATGCGCAGCCTCGCGCTGGAGCGCTACGGCATCGAGACCGCCGCGACGGTCGACCGCTGGCGCGCCGAGATCGAGGTCATGCGCGACCTGCCAGAGACAGAGAAACTGCAGCGCGCCAACCAGTTCTTCAACAGCCGCATCCGCTGGGTGACGGACGACTTCGCGTGGCAGCAGCAGGACTACTGGGCGACGCCGCTGGAGGTCATGGGCCGCGGCATGGGCGACTGCGAGGATTTCGCCATCGCCAAGTACACCATGCTGGTCCTGGCCGGAGTCGATGTGAGCAAGCTGCGCATCACCTACGTCAAGGCGAGAATCCGCGGCGAGTTGGGCGAACGCAACACCGCGCACATGGTGCTGGCGTACTACCCCTCCGCCACCAGCGAGCCCATGGTGCTGGACAACATCATCGGCGATATTCACCTGGCCTCGCGGCGCACCGACCTGACACCGGTATACGGCTTCAACAGCATGGGCATATGGGTGGGCGGGGCGGCGAGCCCGGCATCCACCGAGCCGGAGGCGAAACTGTCGCGCTGGAGAGACCTCCTGCGTCGCGCGGCCGAGGAAGGGCTGGGGTGAGCACACCCCCCGCATCGGGAGTCTGACTATGTCACTATTCAAACAACTCTGGCTGGCGATACTGCTCCTGCTGACCGTCGTGTTCGCGTTCAGCCTCGCCGTGTCGACGCTGTCTGCCCGGGCCTACCTGGAGAAGCAGCTGAGCATCAAGAATTCCGACAACGCCGCCGCGCTGGCGCTGTCACTGTCGCAGCAGGGCGCCGACGACGTCCTGCTGGAACTCACCCTGGCGGCGCAGTTCGACACCGGCTACTACCAGCTCATCGAGCTGACCGATCCCGCGGGCAACAGCAGCATCCGCCGCGAGGACACCGCGGCGGTCAGCGGCGCGCCGCAGTGGTTCATCCGCCTGTTCCCCATCGAGGCCGAGCCCGGCGTGGCCAGCCTGCAGGCGGGCTGGCAGCAGGCCGGCACGCTGACCCTGCAGAGCCACTCCCGCTACGCCTACCGCGAGTTGTGGCGCGGCAGCAGCCGCCTGGCGGCGGTGTTCCTCGCCGGCGCCCTGATCGCCGGCCTGATCAGCCGGGCGGTGGTGCAGCGCGTGCTCGCGCCGCTGAACAGCGTGGTGGAACAGTCGCGAGCGCTGAGGGAACGGCGCTTCATCAGCATCCCGGAACCGGCCACCGCCGAGTTCAAGCAGCTGGTGAGCACGATGAACAACACCTCCGAGCACATCCAGAAGGTGCTGAGCCTGGGCGCACAGCGTCTGGACCGCCTGCAACGGGAGGCGGAACTGGACAGGGTTACCGGTCTGCGCAACCGCGACCCCTTCCTGCGCGTGCTGGACTCCATGTTGCAAAGCGATGACGTCAACGCCACCGGCGCGCTGGTGCTGGTGCGCATGACCAGCCTGATCGAGCTGAACGAGACCTACGGCCGCAAGGTCATCGACTCCCTGCTGCACGACATCGGGTCGGCACTCAACCTCATCGTGGAAGAACACAGCGGCTGGACCGCCTGCCGTCTCAACGGTTCGGACTTCGCACTGCTCGCGCCGCGCGAGGTGGATGAGAACGCGCTGGGCATGCGCGTACAGCACGAGATCGCCAACGTCGTGGACCTGCACGGCTTCACCGAGGAGTGTGCACTGCCCGGAGCCGCCCTGATCTATCGCGAGGGAGACCGGCAGTCGGAGCTGCTGACGCGCCTCGATGGCGCGCTGCGCACCGCCCACACCGAACAGGGCTACACGCTGAGCATCGCCCACCCCGGCAACATACCGGTCACCACCGCCCGCGAGGAGATGCAGGACTGGAAGCGCATCCTGCGCCAGGCCATCGACGAGGAGCGCTTCTATCTGGAGCCCTTCCCGGTGCTCGACAGCGACGGCGAACTCATGCACCAGGAGGCCTTCGCGCGGCTGGACTGGCGCGACGAGACGATGCGGGCGGGCCGGTTCCTGCCCTGGATCAACCGCCTGCAGCTGTCCGCCGAGCTGGACAGGCAGCTGGTGCAGCTGGCGCTGCTCACCGTGGAGACAAAAGCGCGGCCGGTGGCGGTCAACCTGACGGTGGCGGCGGTGGTGGAGGACGACTTCCCGGACTGGCTGGAACGGCAGCTCATGCAGCACAGCGAGGCCGCCGGCAGGCTGTGGCTGGAGGTACCCGAGGCCATGGCGTTCCGCCACTTCGACAACTTCCGCCAGCTGTGCCTGCACTGCAAGCGCCACGGCACCCGCGTGGGCATCGAGCACGTCGGCCACCAGCTGGCGCAGCTGGGCAGGCTGCACGACGTGGGCCTGGACTACATGAAGGTCGACGCCGCCTTCGTGCGCGATATCGACAAGAACCCGATGAACCAGACCCTGCTCGCCACGCTGTGCACGCTGGGCCACTCGGTGGGCGTGAAGGTCATCGCGGAGGGTGTCGCCAACGCGGAGGAGACGCGCGCGCTGCTCAGGCTGGGTTTCGACGGCGTCACCGGTACCGGGGTTACGCAGGGCCCCTGAGCGGCGCGCTTCAGTCCTCGCTGAGCAGGTCCAGGGCGGTGCCCCGCTGCGAGCGCCAGCGCTGGCGGTTGAGGATTTTCTGCTGCGCCGAGTCGGGCAGTTCCGTAAACAGGATGACGCCCTTGCTCATCAGCAGTTCGACGAGGTCCTCGAGCACGCGCACAAAGTCCTGGTCGCTGGCGCTCAGGGGGTCGCCGCCGTCCGCCAGGCCCCGCAGGTAATCGCTTACCTGCGGATCATCCGCGGCCACCGGCTCGTCGCAACCGCCCTCCGGGCGCTGGCTCAGGGCCAGGATGCGGCCATCTGCATCGCGTTTCACATACACCATGTCCGCTACTCTAAGCACTGCGACTGCGCATCACAAGGCATTGCCGTGTGCACACGCTGCATCATTCGGCCTGCAGCTGCCCGCTGCTGAGCATGTCGCGGATCGCCTGCGCCGAATCGCTGCCCAGGTCGACGCCGACCAGGGTGATGGTCTGGTCCACCGCGCCCGGGTCGAACACCCCGTCCGTAAAGCCGCCGTCGCTGCTGATACGCAGCACCGAGTCGCTGCCGTTGGAGGTGACATTGAGGAAGCGGTCGAGGTCGCCGATGTCATCGCCCTCGCCAGGCGTCGCATCCACCAGCAGGTCCGACACGTCCAGCACGTCCGTGCCCTGGGCGCCGAACTGCACGATCGTGTCGTGCTGCGCCAGCCCGGGGGAGCCCGCCTCAGCCAGCTCGAAGGCGAAGATATCATCACCGGCGGTGGCCAACAGGGGCGCCGGCGCCTCTGGCCCGGCAACGGCGCTCTGCACTGCAAAACCGCTGTCGAGGTCGATCTGCACCGCGGAGTCGACGCTGTCGCCGTCGGCGTCGGTGAGGGCGAAGGCAAGGCCATCGGTACCCGACGCGGTGGCATCGGCCTGGTAGACGAAGACCCCGCTGTCCATATCGATTTCCCAGGCGCCGTTCTTCGACGAGGTGACCCGCAGCACGTTGTCCCCGGCGTCGAAGCTGTGGTCCAGGTCGCCGTCGACCGCGAACGCGTCGGTCATCAGGTTATAGGTGAACGTGGTGCCCTCGATGGTCACCGCCAGCAGCTCGACACCGTCCGCCCCGCCGCCGGCGCCGTTGTTGAAGATCAGGTTGCCGCTCAGCGGCGGCACGGTGCCGACGATGGTTTCGGAGAGCTGGGCGAAGTCATTGACGATGATGCTGTCGGTGTCGGTCCCGCCATTGCGGCCATCGAACGCGATCCGGTCCAGCACACGGCTCGACGCGTCGTTGCCCATGCCCAGGGCGAAGGAGAGAATCTCATTGTCGTTGACGAAGTCCTCCCAGAAGCCCTCCCGCGCACCGTTCAGATTCGAACCGGCGGTCGGCCGACCATCGGAGGCGAAGTAGGAGACGTTGTCGACGCCCGGCGAGGTGATGCGGCCGGGGTCATTCCAGATACCGTCGCCCCAGTCGGCGCCGCCGTCCAGCGCGTCGATGCCGCTCACGGTTTCCAGCGCCGCGGTGATGTTGGTCAGTCCGCCGGCGGTGATACCCGTGAGCTGCGCCCTGGCCGTGGCGGTATCGGTCCACACGTCCCCGACGGTGCCCGCACCTGAGGCGAACGTCACCATGCGTACCGCGACGTTGCCGCGGGCGTCGTAGGCGTCGAACAGGCGATTGATCGACTCGATCGCCACCTCTAGCCGGGTCAGGAAGCCGCCGCCGTCCGCCGGGATACTGGTCAGGTTGTTCATACTGCCGGACACGTCCAGCACCACGACCAGGTTGATATCCGGCCGGGTGACCGTGGTGTCGGTATCGATCGCCTCGGGCAGGTCGTCGTCGATGACCACGTTGAGGGTGCCGCTGCCCGTCGCGCCCACACTGTCGGTGACGGTATAGGTC
Source organism: Halioglobus sp. (assembly GCA_033722815.1). Classification (GTDB taxonomy): domain Bacteria; phylum Pseudomonadota; class Gammaproteobacteria; order Pseudomonadales; family Halieaceae; genus Marimicrobium. The sequence goes on along the minus strand of JAWVYG010000080.1, from coordinate 795 downwards.
AGCGCCGCCGCCACATCGTCCTCGGTACCGGCGACGGTGTGCAGGGCGTTGGCCAGCAGCCGCACGCCGTAGGCGCCGGTACTGGCATTCAGGCTGACCTCGAAGATATCCGTGCCGATGCGTTCGCCGCTGGCAGTCGTCGCGGTCAGCGTCGAGCTGCCGCCGTCCCAGCTGAACATCACCTGCTCGGCACCGAGCATGGCGGTCTGCCCCTGCATCCCGGCCAGGCTGAAGCTGGCCGGGCCCTGCTCGCCGACGTTCGCGGACAGCACGCCGGAGAAGGTGCTCTCGTCACTGTCCAGATCGAGGTTGCTGTCGGCCCAGTCGCCGTCGGCGTCATCGCCGATACCCGCCGGCAGGCCGTCCTCATCCACCGTGGCGGTGTGCACACCGCCGCTGGGGCCGTCGTCATCGATGATGGTACCGATACCGGTGCCTGAGCCGATGACCGCATTCACCGGCGAGCTCAGCACCACGCGCAGCGTCTCGTTGGCCTCGTTGAGCAGGTCCGACACGGTGTCGATGGACACGGTCTGCGTCGACTGGCCGGGCGCGAAAGTGACGGTACCGGCCGCGGAGACGAAGTCGGCGAGCTCCGCCGGATCGACGGCGCCGATGTCCAGTGCCGTGGCCCAGCTGACCGACACCGGCGTCGCGGCCGGCTGGTCGAGGGAAATGGTGAAGACCAGCGGCTGCCCCTCGAGCGCACTGACCGAGTCGATGCTTATAGCCGGCAGGTCGGGGTCGGTGATAAAGCCCTGTGCACTGGCGGTGTTACCGCCGACCAGCTCGGCC
>JAWVYG010000079.1:0-8170 GCA_033722815.1 Halioglobus sp. | reverse complement strand
TACTCGTCGGCGGCCGTGACCTGAGCCTCCACGAAGTCCCCCGGCGTGAGATCGGTGGCGCCATCCAGGAACACCCGGCCGTCGATCTCCGGTGCGTCTGCGCTCGAGCGGCCGATGGCGCCTTCGCCGTCGACCTCGTCGATGAGGATTTCGATGGTGCTGCCGATCCTGGACTGTAGCTTGCTCGCACTGATCTCCTGCTGCAGCGCCATGAAGCGCTGCCAGCGTTCCTGCTTCACTTCCTCGTCGACGTGATCGGGCAGCGCGTTGGCCGCCGCGCCTTCGACCGCCGAGTATTTGAAGCACCCCACGCGGTCCAGCTGCGCCTCGCGCAGGAATTGCAGGAGTGTGTCGAAATCCTCCGCGGTTTCACCGGGAAAACCGACGATAAAGGTACTGCGCAGCGTGATGTCGGGGCAGGTATCACGCCATGCTGCGATACGCTCCAGGGATTTCTCCGCCGCCGCCGGGCGGCGCATGGCCTTGAGAATGCGCTGGCTGCCGTGCTGCAGCGGTATGTCGAGGTAGGGCAGGATTTTGCCCTCGGCCATCAGCGGCACGACCTTATCCACGTGTGGATAGGGGTACACGTAGTGCAAACGCACCCACACGCCGAATTCGCCCAGCGCCTCACAGAGTTCCTGCATGCGCGTCTTTATCGGACGGCCGTTCCAGAAGCCCGTGCGGTAGCGGGTATCGACGCCGTAGGCGCTGGTGTCCTGGGAGATGACCAGCAGTTCGCGCACACCCGCGCGCACGAGTCGTTCCGCCTCGTCCATGACATCGCCGATGGGACGGCTCACGAGGTCGCCGCGCATCGACGGTATGATGCAGAAGCTGCAGCGGTGGTTGCAGCCCTCCGAAATTTTCAGGTAGGCGTAGTGGCGCGGCGTCAGTTTGACGCCCTGGGGAGGGACCAGGTCGGTATAGGGGTCGTGCGCCGGTGTGTGTGGGACGTATTCGTGAACCGCGCCTACCACCTCCTCGTAGGCCGCCGGGCCGGTAACGCTCAGTATGCTCGGGTGCAGTTCACGTATCGTGCGCGCGTCATCCCCCTTGCCCATGCAGCCGGTGACAATGACGCGGCCGTTTTCGCTGACGGCCTCGCCGATGGCCTCGAGCGATTCCTGCTTGGCGCTGTCGATAAAGCCGCAGGTGTTGACCACTACGATATCGGCGTCTTCGTAACTGGGGACGATGTCGTAACCGTCAATTTTCAGCTGCGTGAGGATGCGCTCGGAGTCGACCAGCGCCTTGGGGCACCCCAGGCTGACGAAGCCGACCTTGTTGCTCTGCTGTTTGTCACTCATGGATTGTCCCGTCAGCGCTCGTGCCCGGTATGTCTCGTCCGCTCGCGGCTGGCGGCGGCCCTTGCCCGACACAGGCGTCCGCGGGTCGCCTTGGCGCTCCCCGGACTGCCGGGCGCTAGAACGGGTCGATTTCCTCCACCTCGTAAACATGCACCTCCATGGATTCGGGCGGGTATTTCCCCATCAATGCCTGGAACTCGGCCATGTGCGGTGTCTGGAAGTGCGCCTGCAGGCTTTCCAGGTTGTCCCACTTCTCGGTGATGCGGAATACGCATGAGTCGTTCAGCTCGATACTGAAGGTATAGTCCTGGCACCCCGGCTCCGCGCGGCTGGCCGTTTCCATGGCGCTGATCGCACCCTGCAGGGCGGCGATGGCTTCCTGTGTGCTGCGGACGGTGCCGTTGACAACGATCATGAATGTCTCCTGTAAGTGTGCCACTGACCCTGCCGTGAGCCCGACTCGGCGGGATAATTCGTGCGGTGTGGTTGGCTGGCTGAATGCGGTGTCAATGTACAGCATTACGCCGCCGCAGGACAGCGCGCCCCGGCCTAGCGACGGCCCCGGCGCCAGTCCCATGGCGCTACCGGATTGGCCTCGCTCCAGACGCCCCTGGCCTGTTCACGCGCGCCCTGTTCCGCTGCTTCCAGGTGGCGCTCGTGCGGTGCGTGGTAGCGATACCACCATGCATACCCACCCTTCACCATAGCCTGGTTGATATTCAGGTTGCCGCGGTACACGGTGCCGACGCTGCGACCGTAGTCGTCCGTCTCGATCACCACCACCCCGACGTCACGATCCTCGACCAACCGGGCCAGCGCCAGCTGGGCGGCGTCTCCCTGTGGCTGGTCGCGCTCCGGGGCATCTATACCGAAAAAGCGCACCTTGTGCTGTTTGTTGTTCGCGTCGAGCACAGAAATCGTGTCGCCGTCGGCGACGCGCACCACGCGGCCGACGATGTCAAAGGCCTCGGGCGACTGGCCCTCACGGGCGGCCCCGAGCTTGTCCACGGCCTCGGCCGCCCTGCCAAGGCCTGTCTCGGGATTGGTGACGTAGTCGCCGACCGACGTGGTGGATTGCTGCAGCAGTTTCCGCGGCCAGTTGACGGCGCCGGTCACGAGATACTCGAAACCGCTGTACAACAGGACGACCACGATGATCACTGCGAGTCGCTTTGTCTTCACACTGTCTCCCTTTGGCTGTTCACTATGGTGTTGCGGTGGCGGGTTTACCCGTGGTCCGGCTGTCGTGCGGCGGGCGCGGTTGCGATTGAAGGGCGGGCGCAGTCGCACCGGGCGTTATACTATTGTGGCCGCAGCCAGATCGGCGATGACCAGGCGCGCTCCTGGATAGTCGCCGGCAGGTCGGAGCGCGGCTCCTCGTTCTCGCGCAGCGCGTCCCAGGTGGACCAGCGGCACGTCGGGTTTTCCAGTACCCGCACGTAGTAGAACGCTTCCTGGTCGGGTGCGTAATCCGGGTCCTGCCACAGTGTCTTGAGCTCCGTCGCACCCACGTCGCCGCTGATGGAGCAGTCCGACAAATCTACCGCGGCGCCGTTGTCCGGGCAGCGATGGCTTTGCGGGTCTACTTCCAGGCCGTCGGAACAGGCCACGTCGTAGACCTGCTCCCTGTGTTCGCCATTCTCCAGCCAGCCCTTGATCACCTGTGCCCGCTGCAGCGGTGCTCCCGCAGCGTCCGCCACGGCCCAGACGAGGAAAGAGGGCGCTTCGCCCCCGCCCGCCAGGTCGCCGCCCATGCTGATACCGTCGCGATAGGCAGTTGCGATGAGCTGCGGGCTGTCCAGCAGCTCGTCGTTGAAGTCGCGGCTGGCGAAAAACCGCACCTTCATGCGCGGCCCGCTGGTGGCGAATGTCTCCTTGCGCCGGAACGCGTCGTAGATCGCCTCGCGGGTATTCTTCTCCGCCCAGACACCGGCCACGCCCGAGGCCGACCAGTACTCGAAGGAGGACGTCGCCATGTAATTCTCCCCGTCGACCTCGGTGAGAACGCTCGGATCGGTGAACCTGATGATGGTGCCATACAGGAACGATACGGGCACCGAGCCGCGCAGCTCCGCGGTGCCGTCGAGCATGCCGGCCTTGGAGAAGAAGCTGGATTCGTCCAGTGAATTGGCGCCGGTGTGGGTGTCGCTGGCGCCGACAAAGCCAAACTTGTAGGGATTCAGGACGCCGCCCTGCTGGATCTTCAGGCCGCGCAGCAGCGCGTCGCGCACGTAGGACCCGGCCGGTTCGCTGTACAGCTTGGTGGCCACGCGGTAGGGCGCGATCTCGAAGTCGGCCCACTCGTCGTTCTTTGACAGCAGTGGGTGGGTGTCGGAGGTGCCCTTTACCTGGGTCATCTCCACCAGCGGCTCGTTGCGCAGGCGCAGCTCGCTGTAGTCGTCGTCCAGCGGGTCCCCGGCCCAGTCGACCAGCTTGAACATCTGCCCGTTGGAGCCGTTGGAATTGTGCGGGATGGCCAGGCTTTCGATGCCCTGGGCGCGCAGTCCGTCCATCCACTGCCACAGGCCCTCGGGATTCTGGGAATTGAAACGGGAGAACGGCACCGCGGGCAGCCGGTCCGTATCGCGGAATATCACGTTGCGATGCAGGTTGCCGCGATCATCGGTCGACGAGGTGTACTCGAACGCGGCGAAGGTGGTGAACTCGCCCGGTACGTACGCGTCGTTGGCCGCGCGCACGCTGTCCTTCCAGGCGGACTTGCTGATCGCCTCGACCAGCTTGCCGTCGATACTGCCGTCGAGTATGCCCGCCAGTACGGCGGGCAGGAAGTTGCCGAAGGCTTCGCCGCGGGCGACCATGCTCGACTGCGTCATGTTGTCGGGGGCATTGATGTCGTGCAGCGGCGCGGATATGTCGTACCTGGAAAAGCGTGTGTCGGTGTTGGCCGCCTCCTTCACAACCCCCAGCAGCATGGCGTGGTCGGTGACCGCGTAGAAGTCCATCGGGCGCTGCAGCTGTACCTGGTAGCCGCTGGGGTGCTCCAGCGCCTCGCCCTTCACATAGCGATAGGCGTCGTCGGGCGTGTTGGTGGTGCCGAACACGTAGGCGTCGAAGGAATAGTCGGTGTGTACGTGCAGGTCGCCGAAGTACGCGTTGCGGTCGGGGTTGTAGACGCCGTCCGGTTCGAGTATCTCATTGTTCACCGGGATCAGTGAGTTGCCGGGGCGGGCTGCACCGGCGATGCCGACCTGCTCATTCGACTGCATGTCTGTCACCGATTCCTCGTTGCCGGAGCAGGCGGCCAGCCCCAGCACGGTGAGTGCGGCGGCCATGAGACGGACGTTTTTCATGGAGCGGATTCCCGTAACGTTTGTGGGCGATCATAGGCGCTGGCAGGCGGGGCGTCCAGCGCGGTCGCCGTGGCCCGCGCTGTAACCATGGGCTGTCGCGCACGACAATGGTAGATTGGTCGGCAGTATTTGTTGGGCAGCGAAGGTATGCAGCATGGCAAAAGTCAGGATCGACCGGGAGGGGCGCACGACCGTGGTCACCATCAATCGCCCGGAAGTGCGCAACGCGGTGGATGGTGAAACGGCCGGGGAACTGGCGGACGCATTTCGCACGTTCGATGCCGACAGCGCCAGCGACGTGGCGATACTGCGTGGCGCCGGGGGCAACTTCTGTGCCGGTGCCGACCTCAAGGCGGTGGCGTCAGAGGCCGGCGGCAACCGCCTGTCGCCCGATGGCGACGGTCCCATGGGGCCTTCGCGTATGCAACTGGGCAAGCCGGTCATCGCCGCAGTTGCCGGCTACGCGGTGGCGGGCGGCCTCGAGCTGGCGTGCTGGGCGGACCTGCGGGTGACCGAACGCAGCGCGGTCTTCGGTGTGTTCTGCCGCCGCTGGGGTGTGCCGCTGATCGACGGCGGGACCATCCGCCTGCCGCGCCTGATAGGCCACAGCCGCGCGATGGATCTGATACTTACCGGACGAGCGGTGAGCGGCGAGGAGGCGCTGCACATCGGGCTGGCGAACCGGCTGGTGGAGCACGGCGAGGCGTTCACCGCCGCGCTGGAGCTGGCTTCGCAGCTGGGCCGCTTCCCCCAGACCTGCCTGCGCTCCGATCGCCTCAGCGCCTGCGAGCAATGGTCCATGCCGCTGGATGGCGCGCTGGGCAATGAATTCGCGCGCGGTGTGGCGGTGGTCGAGTCGCGCGAGACGGTCGAGGGCGCTACGCGCTTTGCCTCCGGAAAGGGCCGGCACGGGCAGTTCGAGGACATCTGAGCCGGCGCCGGCCGCGAGGGACGGGGCAGGGCGCGCGTATCAAATCAGGTGTGGAAACCGGCGGTGTTAACCCCTAGAGTCTCAGCAGTTGCGGCGTAGTTTTGGCACAGTTACGGCAATTTCACCAGCGGTGGCAAGCTTGACCAGATTGTGTTTCCTGCCCATGACCAGAGCGTTGCCCGCCACGGCCCTCGCGCTGTTATGCGCCGCGGCCCCGGCCCTGGCCACGGAGCGCCTGAAGCTGGAGAGTCTCGAGGATATCTCCCACGAGGTCGTCTACGTGAACGCCTTCGGTCGCTGGCGCGAGGGCGGCCATTCCGGCTACCACCGGGTAATTTTGCTGGATGTCGATAACGAGCACCCCCACTCCAGGCTGTACCTGCAGTGGATAGCCGAGAGCGAACAGGCCGGCGACCGGGTGATGGGCTCAACGGCGGTCGCCGAGGTCAACAACAGCGGAGTCTATAAGTTGTCGATTCCACGCATCAAGCGGGTCGCGGAACGGGCAGTGTCGGTGGAGGTGACAGCCGTCAACCAGTACACGCGCAACGTGCAGCAGCTGGAGATTTCGCCGCGCGCGGTGAGCGAATATACACTGGAGTTCGCAAGTGACGGTGACCTCGCGGCGGTCGACCGGGCGGTCGGCGACATCCCGCTCAACCTGGACTATTACTCGCGACCAACCTTTTAGGCGATACCAACTCGATCAAGCAGGAGATAGCAGCGATGAGAAAAAGCGTTCTGACCTTGGCAGTTATGGGAGCCGGCATGCTCAGCGCACAGGCGGCGTCAGCCGGCAATGTTCTTGAGGAGGTGATCTGGGTGCCCCAGGTCGGCGTGCAGTGGAAGAAGCTCGATTTCGAGCAGGCCCTGCCGGACCCGGGCAGTTCCGAGGGCGATGTCCTGGAGGGTAGCCTGGACGCCAATGTGCCTTCGATGGTGGTGTCGTTCACCGGCATCTACAAGAAGGCCTACGTGTCGTTCAAGTATGAGGACAGCCTGGACAACGTCAGCACCGACTCCGACGTGCCCGGCACCAATGGCCCCACGGACACCGAGCGCAAGGACTTCAGCATCACCGTCGGCTACAATGTCTGGGACCGCCTCAATGTCTTCGCCGGTTACCTCGAAGGCGAGACCAAGCTGCGGCCCGACCCCACCTGTCCCGCGGACCTGCCGGGCGGCGTGCAGGTAGACAATCCCGACTGCGGGCGCGACCCGGCGCTGGGTGCCGGACCCCAGCGCACCCTGAACGGCAACCTGGCCCAGGATCACTTCGTCAACCAGCAGGCGGGATTCCCGGTATCCGCCTACAAGCAGGAGTACAAGGAAGACGGCTGGTTCCTCGGCGCCAGTTACGGCTGGCGCCTGATGGACACCGGCACGCTGTCGGTGAGCCTTGCCTACGCCGATCTCGACGCCACGTACACCGACAATTACCTGGTGGGCACCGGCTTCCCCGATGTGTACGACTACGACGGCAACGCGGACGGCTTCAGCTACGGCATCAACTGGTCGCAACCGCTGAGCGAGAAAGTGGGCTACTACCTGGACCTGCGCACGCAGCAGTACGAGGCGGACCTGGAGGACCAGACCGGGGCCTTCCTTGATGTGGAGAACGAGGAAAAGATCACCGCGTTTACCGCGGGTATCCAGCTCTACCTGTAGCTTGGGGCGCTGGCAGGGACCGGCCCCCGCGGGCTGGTCTCCCGGCAGCAGGCAGCGGGATCAGCCTAGAACGTCGGAACCTGCGGCGCTCCTGATTTGAGCCGCTCCGCTTCCAGCGCGTTGACCTGGTTACTCCACTTGGCCGTCAAGCTGCCGCCAAGGCCGGTGAGTAACAGCGCGTCCATGAATTCCCGCGCCTGCCCTTCGTTCTTGTCCTGCAGGTGCAGCGCGATGATTTCCCCGTACCGATCCACGAGCCTGTCCTCGGACTTGCGCAGGTCCGGGTGTCGCGGGTCCAGCCGTTTTGCGGCGTCAATCTTCTCGAAGGCCACCTGTAGCGTTCCCAGCGCTTTCTCATTGCTGCCGAACAGGCCGGGCTTGGTGTAGGGCGTGGCGATGAGGTCGTCTGCCTCGCGCAGCAGCGCCACGGTCTGCTCTGCCTGCCGTTGGGTGTCGGCCAGTGATTCGCGCAGCCTGGCGATACTGCCGTGCCCGGGGGCGTTGCGCGCCAGCCAGTCGATTTCACCCCGCGCAGCGTCGAACTCGCGGGCGGCGATATGTTGCTCCGCCAGGCGCGCGCTATAGGTTGCCGCGGCTGCCAGGCCGTTGCGGGCGGCAGTGTTCTGCGACTGGATTTCCAGCACCTGACGGTAGGTCTGCGCCAGTTCGCGGTAGTTGCTGCCGCGGATCCTGCCCAGGCGCGATGCTTTGTCGAGCAGCTCGCTGACGCGGCTGGCGGTTGTGTCCTGTCGCGCGGGCGCAGCCTGCCCGGTGGCCTTTTCCGGTTCGGCCTGTTCCCGCGGTTTCTGTGCTTTCGCCTCTGCCGCCGCCAGGCGCTGGCGTTCGGCCTTCTCTCTGGCCGCTTTTTCCCTGGCGGCCTTTTCCGTCTCGCGGGCGATCTGCAGCACCTCGGCGTTCACCAGTTCGCGCAGCTGCGCTAGTGCAGCGGG
>JAWVYG010000078.1:0-8182 GCA_033722815.1 Halioglobus sp. | reverse complement strand
TCGGCACGACACCGAGCGGATTCAGTTTCAGGTATTCCGGCTCGAGATTGGCCTTCTGCTGCAGGTCGACGTGGCGCTTTTCCCAGTCGAGACCCTTCTCCGCCAGCACGATGCGCACTTTCTGTGCACACGGCGACATGGGGTGAGTGTAGAGCTCCAGCATATCGCTACATCCTCCTTTCAGGCGCGGCTCAGGCGCAGGTCGCGCAGATGATCGAGCACGTACTCTATACGGTCCGAGCCCCAGAACAATTCCTCACCTACCTGGAAACTGGGTACGCCGATCAGGCCCAGCGCCTGCGCCTCTTCCCAGTTCTCCTCCAACCGTGCCAGGCGCTGTGCGTCGGTGAAGGCAGTTTCCAGCTCGTCACGCTGCAGGCCTATGCCCTCGCCCACCTGCAACAGCACGTCGGCGTCGCCAATATCCAGCCCGTGTGCCCACTCTGCGCGCATCACCTCGACAATCCACTCGCGCAGCAAACCCCGCTCCTCGGCCAGCAACGAAGCGGCGCCTGCCATTGTCGGATCCGTGGTCAGCGGCGGCGGGTTCATCGGGATACCCATCTTCGCGGTGATGCGCCGCACGTCCTGCCGTGTGAGCGGCACCTTGACCTTGGCGCGCTCCGGGGAGGACCTGCCGGACCAGCCCCCCAGCGGTCGCCAGACCAGGTTCGCGTGGTAGTCATCGAAGATCCGGAACAGGGTCTTGGACGCGATATAACAGTAAGGACTACGGAAATTGAAGAAGAGTTTGACGTCAACCGGTTCAGACATGCCTGCAAATTCCTAAAAAAAGGCCCGCCCCGCGCACTCAAAATCATCAAGCCGTGGGACGGGCAACTTCCTCGGGGTGGCTACCTCCCCTTGGCCCTCATGTTCTGCACGGTGAACAGCTTCACCGGGTTCAGGGACGGATCGACCTGGCCCTTGAACTGGCCGGTGGTGCAGTGACCGGCCTGCACGTCGAGCATGGAGAACGCATCGTCGATGGCGACGCCGGTGCCCTTGTTCTTGGGCAGGTGGTGGTCCGGGTGGGCCTGGCCGATGATCCAGGATTTCCACAGGTCACCCTTGCGGTCGTAGATCAGCGTGCGCGGCAGCGTGAACGTCTGGGCGTCGACATAGTGCACCCGCTTGCTGATAGGGTGATTCTCGTCGATGGGGTCGCCCTCCAGAACGTACACCTTGCGCAGCTGCCAGGTGATGTTGGGGTAGCAACCGCCCTTGCCGCCGAAGTCCACGAACTGGTAGCCGTCCTTCTCCTCAAGATCGGTGGCCAGCGTCATGTCGTTGTGGTTGTAGAACGGCAGCAGGATGTTCTTCGTACCTTTATAGGTCCAGTTGATATCCGAGATGCGCCCGTTGTAGCCCTCGAAGTCCTCGATCATGATATCCGCACCGAGGAACGAGTCGGTGATCTGACCTGAAGACAGACGACGCACGCGGCGCTGGAAGCCCAGGTACAGCCAGGTGTTGTCGCGCTTCAGGTCATCTGACGCGCGGTGAATCAGCAGCTGGGTGTTCTTCACATCGAAGGGCTCGAGCACCTGGACGTAGATCGCGCGGAACAGGTCGGATGGATTGTCCTCGAACTCGGGCACGGGCGCCTGGTTGACCCGGTGCTTGTAGTTCAGGAAGTGGAAATTGAACTTCAGCGTACGCTCGATCTTGCCGGACTCGAGGTCGCGGTAGCGCCAGTAGAACGGGTAGATCGCGGCGTTGTCGCCCCAGTTGTAACCGTACTTGTAGTTCCAGGCGAGTTTCTCCCCCGCCCGCGGGTCGTTTATGTCCGGCTCTTCCGGGAACGGGCGACCGGCGACGAAGCCGTTGATCTGGCCCAGTTTCTCACCGAGCGAGACGTTGCCCAGTCCCTTGCGGGTGGCCTCGACGTAGTTCGGGTGCAGGTCGAAGGACGTGGTTTCGCCCACCTTGAGCTCCAGCCAGCCGTTGCTGACCTGCTCGAAGATCGCGGGGTCCAGCACGTCCTGGAACTGCGCCGCGTTGCCGCTGTTGATCGTCATCCCCACCTCGAGGCCGGGGGCACTGGGCACCCCGTCCTTGTAGGGATAGAACGACCGCTCCACATCCTCGGGTGTTGCGGCCTGGACGCTGCCGGCTCCCACCAGCGCCGCCAGGGCCATACTTGTAAGCACTTTTTTATACATGACTATTTCTCCTGGTTCGTAATTCGATTAGAAGCGGTAGCGCAGCGTGAGCTGTATTTCGTCTTCCTGGCTGGCGCTGGCCAGCGGGCCGGCGCGGAAGCGGCCGAGGGGCTCGGTACCACTGAGGCCCTGCGACATGAGCTGGTTCGGCGGACCGGTGAAGCCCGGGAACGGGTTGCAGGTACGGCAGTCGTCGAACTGCTGGTCGCCCATCTCGTCGCCGAACTTCAGGTTGGCGCCGAAGATCAGCCGCCAGTTGTCGGTGATCAGCCAGTCGACGGAGGGCGCGACAGTACCCGCCTCGGCCTCGTAGTCCCAGGCCATGATGACCTGCGGGCTGATGGTGTCGGACTTGTACCAGCCCTTGATCAGCAGCGTCGCGGTGTAGTTGTCTTCCCAGTTCGGTATGCCGACCTCACCCAGGGGGGCATCCTCGGTGACGTGGTCGAGCATGTGCTCGCCGAAGATCTGGCCGGAGATCAGGAAGGCCCGCGTCTTGTTCAGGAACGGTATGAAGGTGTTGCGGTCCATCCCCAGCACCCAGCGGAACATATCCGAATCAGAGTACAGCTCGTCCTCGAGCGTGTTGGCGAACTCCTCACCGGTGGTGTAGGTCGCCTCCACGCGGAACACGGTCTTGATCGGGTCGACGTAGAAGTCCAGCGAGCCGCCGAAGAGGTCGACCTCGGGGAAGCCGATATCGAATGCGATCAGGCGATCCCACACACCCACATCGCCCGTGAACGGATTCATGGCCGGGATGCCGCCGCGCAGCACAGGCAGCTGCTGGAAGAAGTGGTAGTAGTTCAGGGAGAAGCCCACGCTGTTGTAGACGCCCTCCAGCTTGATGCCTCCCTGCGTGTTGTCCAGGCCCCAGTCGGGAAGGTCGACATCGCGGATACCGATCACGCCGGGGCCGAAGTCCGCGGCCACGAGACCGGGGTCGGTGGCGTCGGGCAGCGGCGCACCCGCCGCGACCAGTGCGCCGGCCGGCACGAAGTTGGAGACGGTACAGCCGTTGTTCCAGCAGTTGTTCATCGCGCGGAAGAACGAGCCGGCATCAAGGATCGAGTAAGGTGTGCCGCCCTGCCCGAGGGAGTTGGGACGGAACTCATCGAAGTTCCACACCAGCTGTACGTTCAGGTCCTCGAACATCTCGGTGGCGCCCCAGCGATACTCCGCCGTGGCGATCCACTGCGGAATGCGGATGTCCTCCAGCTCGTCGTAGATGTTCTGGCGCGAGTAGTCGACCGGGTTGATGATGTCGAGTACGCGGAACAGGTCGGTGCGGCCCCACACTACCTGCTGCTTGCCGACGCGCAGGAACAGCTCGGAGGTATTGCCCGTCGGGATGCTGCCCTCGACGTACAACTCGCGAATGAAGTCCAGCTGTTCGTTGAACTCGGGGAAACGCAGGTCGTCGGTGGAGTAATCCATGTAGTCGTCGAGGTCACAACCGCGGCTGTCCTCGTCGCAGGGCCGCACCGGGACGCCGATCGTGACGCCGCCGTCGGGACCGTGGAAGTCCTCGCCGAGAACCTTCAGACCCTCGTTGGGGTTCGCTGCGAGATCGAAGCCGAAACCCGGACCCGCGCCGGCGCCGAGGATCGACATCCCCCAGGGCGACTCGGTGCTGCCGTAGATGATACCGGCGTTGGTGCTGCCCGCGTTCTGGAAGCTGCGGCTGCCGCCGGCCTCGTCGCCATACTCGTCCTCGTTGAGGTCGTAAACGGCGTCGTAGGTGCCGCGCAGCGTGCCGCTGACGCGGAAGTTGCTCAGCCCGAACTTCTGGCCGAAGTCCTTGCTGAATTCGAACTGCGCGGTATTGCGGGACTTGGAAAGCCCCGGGCCGTCGCGGTAGTGCGAGACGTTCTCGACGAATCCCGCCGTATCCCACTCACCGTCCTGGGCGACGGCCGTGGTGAGCGGCAGGCCCAGCGCCAGGGTGGCGCCGCCTATCGCGGATACTATGGACGTTATATTTTTCATAGGTTTCCCTCTCCAGGTTTTAATCGGTCAGCTGCGGGGCTGCCGAAATTGGTTGGCCCGCGGTTCACACAGCGAGCGCGTTGCGAGCTTCCTGTACGGTTTCTTCCTGTGGCTGCGCCACGTTGACTATGAACGCCGGCTTGAAGCGCACGATCCAGGCGGGCACCAGATAGGCCGCCGCCCAGGCGTTGAGAACCAGCATGACCACGAGCAGCAGTGCGGCATCGGCCTGGAAACGCAGCTCGGATACGAACGCCCACATGACCACGCCGCCGATCAGCGCCGTAGCGGTAAAGGCGATCGCCTTGCCGGTGGTCGCGATGGCATGGCGTATGCCCGCCTCCAGGTTGCCCGCCGCCTTCGCCGTTTCCTCCCTGACCCGGTCCATCATGTAGATCGAGTAGTCGATCCCCACGCCGATACCCACCGCGATGATCGGCACCGTGTTGACGTCGATACCGATGCCCACCACGCCCATGTAGGCGTAGGTCGCCACGGTGCAGAAGGTCATGACGAGGAACATCAGCCAGCCGGCGTGCAGCGACCAGTAAAAGACCGTCACGAAAAGGAAGATCAGCGCCATCGCGGCGGGGATGATCACGATGTTGCTCTGGAATGCCGCCTCGTTGATCGCCGCCGTGACGCCGATCGGGCCGCCCGCCAGGCGCAGCTCGAGTCCCTCGACCTGGTTGGCGGGATCGTTGATCCACTCCTTGGCCATGTGGATAGCGCGACGCAGGGTCTCGCCCTTGTGATCCTTGTAATAGAACACCAGGTTGGCGACCTGGTCGTCGGTATCGACAAATTCCTTCAGTGCGCCCGGGATCGGGCTGGATGCCATGAAAGCAAACATCAGGCCGCCGACGTAACTCGCCTCCTCGGGTATGACCGCCCAGCGCGGGTCGTCGTTATGCAGGATCTGGTTGACCTGCTTCACCAGGTCGGGCATGCCCTTGGCGCCGCCCATCTCGGGATCCTTGAGCATGTGGATCTGGAAGTCCTGCAGGGCGCGCAGTACTTCGGGCCTTTTCATACCGCCGGGTTCAGACGTCCTGGCAACGACGTACATCTCCTCGGATCCCGGGAACTGTGAATTGATGTTCTTGGACGATACGTTGTAGTCGTGATCGGGATAGAGGATGGGTGAGCCCGGCTCGGAGTCGCCGATCTGCACCCTCGAGGCCAGCGCGGCGCCGCCGACATAGACCGCTGCGGCAAACAGCAGGATAGCCGCGGAACCGCCCCGACTGCTGACAAGGCCCGCGGTGGTGGCGAAAATGCCCTTCTTCTCGCGCTCGGTACTGTGGTCGGTGCGCTTGCTCAACGGCAGCATCGACAGCACGAGCGGCACCGCTATCAGCACGGTCACGATAACGCTGACGGCCCATATCGACGCGTAAATCCCCAGCTTGACGTTGATCGGCGACGAGCCGAGCGAAATCAGCAGCAAGCCCACGGCGTCCGAAACGATACCGAGGCTGCCCGGGCGGAACAGGGTCTCGAAGGTACGACGCGCCGCGTCGTGATTGTCCTCGGCCTCCAGCGCCTCGAGGTAGTAGCGCTCGACCAGCTGGATGCCATGGGACATCGCCCTGGCGGTGATAAGGAAGGGGATCACCAGGGTCAGCGGATCGAGGTTATACCCCAGCATGGAGACGATACCCAGGCCCCAGGTCGCGGAAATCAGCACGCCCACCAGCGGCAGCAGGATGCCGTAGGCGCGGGTGCGGAAATACGCCAGCAGCAGCGCCAGCAGGATCGCCATGGTGAGCAGGAATATCTGCATGATCTGGTCGAGGTAGCTGTACACCCAGCCCATCAGGACGGGCTGGCCGGTGGCATAGATGTGCACGCCGGGCGCTTGTTCGGATTCGCGCAGGGCTTCGACATCCTCCTTGAGCTTGCCCAGCTGGCGGAAGATCTCCACGTAGTCCAGCTGCCCCTCGTTGAAGGTGCCGCGAATCAGCGCGGACTTGAGGTCGGGTGAGACCAGCAGGCCGTAGACCGTCGGGTTGGCCATGACGTCCAGCCGCAGCTTTTCCGCGTCGGCCTCACTCAGCTCAGGCTTCAGCGGGTCGTAGTAGGCCTCGGAGTTCATGTTGCCCATCTCCGTGAGCCAGGTTTTGCGCACGGTGCGGTGGGTCAGGCTGCGCACCAGGTTGTGGTTGACGCCGGGCAGGGAATCCACGCCCAGGGTCAGGCGGTGGATACGCGACAGGATATCCGAGGTGAATATGTCGCCCTCTTCCACCGAGATGGCCATCACGACGTTGTTGGCGCCGCCGAACGTGTCCTTCACCTCGTTGTGCAGCTGGATGTAGGGGTGCTTCTGCGGCAACAGGTCGGCGAAGTTGGAGTACATCTCCAGGTAGGGAATGCGGCTGGCGAAGAACGCGGTGGCCAGCAGGATCGCCACCAGGAATGTACGCGGATGGTAGAACACGAAGATCTCTACCATGCGGAAAAACTTGCTTATTACGCTGCCTTCTTTCACGGGTGCCTACCTTTGTTATGTCACTCAGCTGCCTGAGCTGTTCAGGTCGATGACCGCCAGTGTTCCGCCGCCGCCGGCTACCAGCAGTGAACCGTCGGCAAGGATGTCCAGGCCGCGCATATAGGCCAGTACCGGCGGCGCGCCCGCAAATTCCTGCCACGCGCCGCCATCGAGCTCGACCAGCTTGGCGCTGCCGCCCACGGCGAAGACCCGGTTGCCATTGGCGTGAATGCCGTAGATCGGCGCCTTGGTTACGGTTTCCTGGCGCTGCCAGGTCTGGCCGCCATCGGCGGTATGCCAGATCACGCCGTCCAGGCCGCCGACCCAGCCCTCGGTGACGGAGCGAAAGTCCGCGGCCATGGGGTAAAAGTCATTGGGAATGGGTTCGAGAGACTCCCAGTTGTCGCCGCCGTCGTCGCTCACCATCACAGTGCCGAACTCGCCGACCGCGAAACCGTGCCTGTCATCGACGAAGCGCACGGCGGTGAACTGCAGGTCTTCGTAGAGGCTGAATTCGTTCCAGTTGCCGGCCTGGTCGTCGGACCAGTACAGGGTGCCGAAACTTGCCGATACCCACAGACGGGAACTCGGCGCGCAGTGGATGGACAGGGTATCTTCGGTTGTATCCAGGCGCCTGGCCGACCAGTCGCCCGAGGGAGCCGGCCTGCTCCACACGCGGTGCTGGCTGTCGAGGGCGTGGAAAGCGCCGTTCGGGCAGGCGGTTACGTCGATCAGCGAGGGGCGATCCGGCAACTCCGTACGCGTCCAGCTGGCGCCGCCGTCACTGGAGGCCAGCACGGCGCCGACAGAACTCACCACGACCACCTCGTCAGCGCGATGCGCGGTGGCCTGGAACATGTCGTAGCGGCGCATGTCGCGGGCCTTCTCCTGCTCGACCTGCGCGAGGTTGAGGGGCGCCTCACACGCGGTGATGCCCAGCATGGCGACCAGCCAGCACGCAAGGGCGCGTACCGAAAGCCCCGCTGCGTTGTAACCTTTGCTCTGTGAATGCATAGTCAATGCCCTCTGCGCAGCCGCCTATACGAAGCGCATGCTCAACGTGCCCAGGTCGTGGTAGCGCACGCAGATGTTGTCGCCCGCCTCCACGGCAACCGCTGCCGTCACGCCGCCGGTCATCACGAAGGTGCCGGCTGGAATCTCCTCGCCGCGCTCGCCGAGCATGTTCGCAAGCATTGCGACGCTCTCTGCCGGGTTGCCGAGTACCGCGGCGCCGGTGGCCATCTCCACGATCTCACCGTTCTTTTCCATGACGACGCCGGCGGTACGCAGGTCCATGTGATCCACCGGCAACGGCCGGCCCCCGGTAACGAAACGCGAGGAGGAGCTGTTGTCCGCCACGACACTCTTGATGTCGAACTTGAAGTCACGGTAGCGGGAGTCGATGATCTCCACCGCGGGAAGGACAAAATCGGTCGCTGCGATAACGTCCGCTACGTGAACGCCCGGGCCCTTCAGCGGCGCGCTGGTAACGAAGGCGATTTCCGCCTCGACCTTGGGGTGTATCAGCTTCGAT
>JAWVYG010000077.1:0-8214 GCA_033722815.1 Halioglobus sp. | reverse complement strand
CGGTCGTCTTGTCACCGCCGGAGAGCACGCCGTCCGCGTTGAAGAATTCCTCGGAGATACTCTCGGTTTCACGGTAGCTGGTCAGTCCACCAAGGCGCAGCGTATCGGTCACGTTCCAGGTGACGATGACCTCGACGCCATCCGCTTCCTCATCGCTGCTGACCACGCCGGGGGCGGCCGTGGGGTCGTCCGCACTGTCCCTGATATCTGTGGAGCGCTGGCGGCCGTCCAGTTCGTGGTGGAACACCGCCAGTTCCACGCGGACACTGTCGTCGAAGAAATCGCCCTTGATGCCCAGCTCGATACTGGTCATCTCTTCCGGGTCAAAGGAGCCGGACACGAAGGACTTGAAGGACTGGCCGTCGAAGCCGCCCGACTTGTACCCCGTGGCGACGGAGAGATAGGTCATGGCGAAGTCGGTAAACTGCCAGTCGGCCACGAAACGGCCGGTCACCTTGCTCCAGTCGTCCTTGGCGGTGAACTTGTCAAACAGTTCTTCTTCCGGCGCACCGGTATCCCGCGGCTGGTAGTTCACCCGCTCGGGAGCGAAGGGGTAGTCAATCATCGATTCGAAGGTCTGCCAGGAGTACTCCTTCTCGTCGTAGCTGTAGCGCAGCCCGGCTGAGAGACGCACGGTATCGCAGACCTGGTAGGAGCCATCGACGAATACGCCCCAGTTTATAAAGTCTCCCGTGTTATCCATCGTTTCCGTAAAGTACGTGCCCTCGAAAGAGGGCGGCAGCAGCGCGATTCCCTGGCTTGCGGACAAGGCGAGATACGCTTCATCGGTAAGGTCAAAGTCGTACCACAGGTGTGTGTCCTGGCCGCCGAAGCCTCCCAGTACGGTGACGAACTGCATGTAGGAGTCTGCCAGCAGGCCGATATCGGTACGCTGGAACACGTCCTCCTGGCTGTAGTTGCCGCCGGCGATAATGTTGAACTGGCTGTCGACGTAGTTGAAGCGCAGCTCGGTGTAGAAGATGTCCGACTCCTCGATGTTGTTGGTGTCGAGATAGCGCCGCGGATCGGGGGTGCCGTCCTCCTCCTGCAGGTTGGTGGTGTCCCACTCGCGGTAGCTGGCGATGGCGAACATGGACCAGTCCTCGTTGAGGGTCTGGTCCAGCTTCAGTGAGACGCCGAACATCTCGCGCGTCTCCTCCTCGTTGTTGCGCTCTGTGTCGTAGGTTGTGCCGGCGCCCGCCACGTCGTGCTGGTCCTTGCTGCGGAAGGGGTCGTCGCTGCCGCGGAAGGCGTACGGGCTGACGCCGATGGCGGGACGCGGCAGCTCGTCGCGGTCTTCGTAATCGACGGCGAGCTGGATCTCGGTATCCACCGTCGGGGTGAACAGGGCAACGGCGCGCGCCGCCCAGTATCCCTCGTCGCGGAAATCGCCGCCGTTGGTCGCGCTCTTGGTGAAACCGGCCTGCTCGTTGAAGAACAGGTTGCCGCGCAGGGCCAGGTTGTCCGCGACCGGCGCATTGACCATGCCCTCTACCCGCACCCGCTCCTGGTTGCCCAGGCGGGTCTTGACGAAGCCCTCGAATTCGTTGCCGGGTTTGTTCGGTACGATATTGATAACGCCGGCGGTGGAATTGCGGCCGAACAGCGTGCCCTGCGGGCCCTTGAGCACCTCGGTGCGTTCGATATCGGTAAAGGGTATCGAGGTCACCGCCCGCGGCATGTAGGACCCATCGTAGAAGGTGGCCACCGAGGGGTCCTGGCCCGAGCTGATGTTGGGGCTGCTGACCCCGCGCACCGTAATACCATTCTGTGTGGAGCCGCCGACGGCATCACCGGTCTCGACACCCGGCATGAAGGCGTCGATGTCCTGGATGGTCGCGGCGCCGGTGTTGATCATGTCCTGGGAGGTGAATGCGTTCACGGTCACCGGGACAGTCATGAAATCCTCTTCCCGTTTCTGGGCAGTCACCACGACTTCCTCGAGCACCAGGCTGTAACGCCCCTTGCTCTCCTCCTCCTGGGCAACGGCGCCGGAAGCGAGGACACAGGCGCCCGCTGCCAGGGCGGACCTGACGGCTACGGCCAGTGAACGCTGGACGGGTGATTTGGCTTTACGGGAGGTATTCATGTGTTGTAACTCCGGTATTGGCGGCTTGCGTGCCTGTTATTCGTTATTCGTACGTCTCGATGGGCGCGTTTCCCGGCGGCGGGGCCTGCCCGTGCGGCCTAAACAGCATGATGCAACCTTGAGCGGCGAAAATCCTGCACTAATTGTCCCACAATTTGTGGTTTTTCTGCGCCCTCCGGGAGAAAATCCGCCGCCGCGCCCCGCGATCGCAGGCTGGCGGAGGGCTGCGCCTAGGATAGTTCACTTTCCAGTCGCCGACCACGGGGGCCGTTATCACGCATTTTGGTCAAACCAGGTGCGTCCTGTATGATTTCGCTGCTCGACAGGGCAAAACAACCAGCAAGTCAGGGCTTCATTATGCAGCAGTCACCCAGCTCCGGAATGGTTACGCTAACCTACGTCATCTACGGCCTGCACCTGTTCAGCGCCGCGAACGGCGTACTGACCAGTGCCTTCGTCGTGACCGCGTTCCTCAGCGGCTGGCCTTCCATCCTCGCGGTCCTGCTCAACTACATCAAGCGCGGGGCAGCCCGCGGCACCTACCTCGAATCGCACTTCCGCTGGCAGATACGCACCTTCTGGTTCGCGCTGCTGTGGCTGCTGGTGGGCTTCATCCTGGTGTTCACGGTTATCGGCATCCCGCTGGCGTGGGTACTGGTGATGGTCGTCGGTCTCTGGGTGCTGTACCGGATGCTGCGCGGCCTGGTGCGCCTGATGAACGACGAGCCCATGCCGCTGGACTGACAGCTGCCCGGGTTTTCAGCCGCACCCGGACCGTGCAATTCCGCCAACCCGTGCTAGATTTAGGGGGCAAGCCAACAGCGCAGCTCCGGCCGCGGGCCGGATGGGGGAAACCACATGAAAGCGCTGAACAGCCCGCGCGGCAGCACCCTGCTGTTGACGCTCGTACTGTCCGCGGCAAGCCCCGCCGCCCTCTCAGAGCAGACATTCTTCGTCGGCGCCACGTTCAGCCATCCGCTACCGGGTGACGCACAGGGCCCGGAAATGGTGGTCCTGAGCAGCGGCAGCTTCACGCTGGGCGGCGGCAGGCTGGCGGCGGGGGCCGAGGAGCTGGAGGTCGATATCGCGCGCCCCTTCGCCATCAGCAAGACCGAGATCACGGTGGGCATGTACCGACACTTCCTGCACAGCACACAGTCTCCCGATGCGGCCGCGCTGGAGGGAGTGGATGACGATCTGCCCATCTCCGGGATCAGTTGGGACGAGGCGGAGTCGTTCGTCGCCTGGCTCAGCCACCAGACGGGTTTTTCCTACCGGCTGCCGAGTTCCACGCAGTGGGAGTACGCGGCCCGCGCGGGCTCCCGCTCCATCTACAGCTGGGGAGATGCGATGGACAAAGGGCGCGCCAACTGCACGGGCTGCGGCGGCTCCGCCGAGGGCAAGCTGATGCCCGTGGGCAGCTTCAAGCCGAACGGGTGGGGCCTGCTCGATGTGCACGGCAACGTCTGGGAGTGGACGCGGGACTGCGTCGACCCCAACAGCAAGTCGCCGCTCAACGGCATGCCGCAACTGTTCGGCAACTGCGACATGCGCGAGCTGCGCGGCGGCTCGGCCAGGTCAGACGCCTGGTCGGTGCGCACCAATGCCAGGGCCTACACCGATCGCAAGGCCAGGACCGAGGACGTGGGCATGCGGGTCGTGATGGAGATTCCACTGTAGGAACAGCGCAACTGCCGCCCTCACTCACGGTCCCGCCGGGCGTCTGTCCCGATCCGTGCCCGGCGGGTAACAACTCGGTTGAAATCCGGTAGATCTCGCGCATACTGCCTCGCATATGCGCTACTGTCCCACAACGAACACGCCGCTGGCCCGCGCGCTGCTGCTGGCCGCACTGCTGATGGTAGCAGGCTGCGAGACCAAGCCGGGGCTGGAGCTGTCCCTGTCGCTGAACGACGCCGCCGAGGCCGAACCGGGGGAGTCGGTGCTGACGGCGGCGCTGTCGGCCGACGGCACACTGGCAGCAGTCACCACGGTAGACGGCGCGGTAAGCGTCTGGGATATCGCCGCTGGCGCAAAGATTCGCAGCTGGCCCGCGGCGGAGTTCGGTGGCGGCGCCCAATTCCTGCAGTTCACCGAGCGCGGCCGGATGCTGCTGCTGGCCGGGGTCGATCACTCGGTGGAACCGTCCGAGCAGCGCCAGGGCGACATCAACTATTTCATGGTGCGCAGCATCGACGACGGCTCGGCGCGCCGGATCTGGACGCTGGAGGGTGCGCGGCTCACCGCGGTGGCGCCTTCGCGGGACGGCTCGAGAATCCTGGCGGGGTTTTCCAACGGGCTCATCGTGCTGTTCGACGAGTTCACTTCGACCCGCCAGGACTACTCGCTACACACCGACAAGATCACCGACCTGGCGCTCTCGGCCGACGGCGACCGCGTGCTGAGCAGCTCCGTCGATGGCACGGCCCTGCACTGGCAGGTCGCTACGGGCAACATCCTGCAGCGGTTCGAACACAAGAACCGCGCGACCATCGCAGCGGCTGACAGCAACTTCCAGGTGGGCTTCACGTCCGACGCGCTGGACAACCAGCGCCTGTGGAATCTCACCGACGGCAGCCTCGCGGCGCAGCTGCAGCACCAGCAACGCTGGATGTACATCTCCAGGGCGCGTTTCTCCGCCGGCGGCAACCGCCTGCTCATCGGCTCACCGTCGAAGGCGGTGAGCATCTGGAATCCGATCAACGGCGAAAATATCGCGCGCTGGCATATCGACTACCCGGTCGTCGACGTGGCCGAGACCAGCCGGGGCGACCTGGTCAGCGTCGGTTCGAGCGGACTGGTCGAGGTCTGGCAGCGCGCATGGTAGCGATTGGGCGGTCGCGGCCGGGGACGTGCCCCGTGCGATCGACGCGCCGACTCAGTCGTCCCACTCCAGCAGTAGCTCGCCCTGCTCGGCCGCGCGGCGCGCCAGGTCCTGTGCGCGTTCACCGAAACGCTCCTCGATTTTCTCACGCCGAATCTTCATCGTCGGCGTGAGGATGCCGTTCTCGATAGTCCAGGGCTCGACGGAGACGATGACGGCGCCGATACGGGCATGTTTCTCCACCTCGCCGTTCACGGCGTCGACACGCTCGCGCAGGATCGCCTCGACCTCTTCCCTCGGCCGCTCCTGTGCCAGCTCACTTAATACACAGGTCATCACCGTCTTCGAGTAACCGCGGCCCAGCAGGCAGATCTGCTCCGTCACATCGTTCTCGGCAAAAATGTTCTCCATGGGCGTCGGCGCCACGAACTTGCCCTGGATAGTCTTGAAGTAGTCCTTCACGCGGCCGGTGATGTAATAGAAGCCGTCCTCATCGACCCTGGCCTTGTCGCCGGTGTAGACCCAGCCGTCGACGAAGGTCTCCGCGGTTTTCTCCGGCATCTTGTAGTACCCCGGTGATGAACCGGCGGCTTTCACCTGCAGCTCGTCCTCGTCGCTGAGCCGCACCTCCACGCCGGGCATCGGCTTGCCGATGGAGCCGATCCGCCGGTTCTCATGGCTGCCGACGATAGGTCCCATGCACTCGGTCTGGCCGAAACCCTCGTTGAGGATGATGCCAAACTCCTCGTACCAGCGTATCAGCGCCGGCGGTGTCGGGGCGGCCGCGGTCAGGATGTACTGCGCCTCGTCCAGGCCGAGACCCTCCCGGACCATCTTGCCGATGCCCTCCTTGTCGGCCGCCAGGGCCTGGTCGATCGCCTCCTGGGAGCCGAACTTGGCAATGATTCCCTGCTGCAGCTGCTCCCACACCCTGGGAGGACCGAACATCACGTGCGGGCGGCACTCGGGCAGATCGCGCAGCAGCGTGCCCAGGTTCTCGTTGAAGTGCACCTCGCCATTCGTAACCAGCGAGCTGCCCTCTACGATCTGCCGCTCGGCGATGTGGGACAGCGGCAGGTAGGAAAAGAACCGCGCACCGACCGGCATGCCAAACGCCGCGCTGAAGCGATTGATCGGAATGATGTTGGAGCTGTGCGTCTGCATCACGCCCTTGGGCACGCCCGTGGTGCCGGAGGTGAATACGAGTGATATCAGGTCGTCGGGCTTGTTCTCAAAGGCCGGGCGCTGGCCGCGGTGGGGCGCGACGATGTCCTCCCACGCGAGGTGGTCTTCCTCGAGCTCGACCCCCGGCAGGGTGACGAGCTGGATATCCGCCGGCAGCACCTCGCGAATCTGGTCCCAGTTCTCGGTTTCCCCGACGAACAGCATCTTCATTTCGGTGAAAGACATGACGTAGTCGGCGGTCTCCCCCGCCAGCGTGGTAAACATCGGCACCACGACATTGCCCGCCGAGATACTGCCGAGGTCGGCGAAGAACCAGTGGGCCCGGTTGCGGGACAACAGGCCCACGCGGTGGCCGTGTCCTTCGAGCTGCTGCTCCTGCCAGGCGCCGAGGGCGTAGATTTCCTCGCGGCCCTGCGCCCAGCTCCAATCCCGAATCTGGCCGTCGACGTGTTCGCGCAACCACAGCTTGTCGGGATTCTCGGTGCTCCACTGGTACAGGTACTGCATTTAAGTATCGAGCATAATTACATCTCTTGCGTGAGTTTCACTTGTAGTTAAGCCAGTAAATCGGGTTAAGTCCAGCTCCCGGGCCGCGCGACGGACGCGGGACTCACGGCGCGTCGTCGTGTGACTGGTCGGGCGCGGGCAGCGGGCTGTCGGTGGGGCCGGGCTGCCACTGCCACTGTATACCCTGCGCCTCGCGCTTGATGATCTCGATGCCCTCCTCCGGCTTGTGGCAATAGCTCTCCCGGTAGAGCTCAGGCGAGGGAGGCGCGAGCATGGCGGCATACTCGTCGATGGTACCCAGCAGTGTGCACACGTCCACGTAGTCTTCCGACAGGGAATAGACATCGGCGGCGACGCCGACCACGGGAATCCAGCCGACCGCCATGGCACCCGCACCGCGCAGCAGTATGCGCCTGCCGCTACCCTTCACTACCTCGCTGCCGGCCCGGACCCTGCGCGCGTTGACGCCATGCTGGCGCGCCCGCTCGACCCTTGCCGACCTGGCGCGTTCGGCCAGCTGCCGGTTGGCGCGCTTCTCGCGCGACAGCAGCGTGCTGTTGGGCAGGTAACCATCCGCCAGTTCCGCCATTATCCCGGCGAGGCCGGCGTGGAAATGGGACAGCAGTAGCAGTGGCGTACAGACCAGGGCCGACAGCAGCAACACGACATTCAGGCCCGAGCGGGCGTAGCGCCAGCGCATGAATTCCCCCTGCGTCTACCCGTCAGCCCGACAGCACGCCGTGACCGGGGAACCGGTGGCCCGTAGCGGGCTGGTTGGAGCCTGTGCGGGCGTATGGGCAGCCCGGTTCACGCGGCAATTCACCGGTGACCCGCAGGTCGTCGGCGGCGTCGGCTCGCACGAACAGCCGCCGCGACAATTGTGTTTCCATCCCGCCAGCCTCCCGCTGTGAAGCCGTAGCACTGACGTACCAGTTTACCGGTGTCACGGGGAAATGGCAGTGCCTGCGGTAACGGCGTGTGAGCGGAAGCGGCAAGACGCCCACTTCAGAGCACGGCTGTCAGGGTGGTGCGCAGCTCCTCGAGCCGTACGGGCTTGGGCAGGAAATCGTTGGCACCGGCCTGCAGGCAGACCGACAGGTTCTCTTGCTGCGTATCGGCGGTAAACATGATGATCGGCGTCTGGGTGTGCTGCTCCATCCGCTCGATCTCACGGATTCTGCGTATCGCGGTTACCCCGTCCATCCTGGGCATGTGCCAATCCATCAGGATCAGGTCCGGTGCCTCGCTCAGCGACATCTCCACCGCCGCCACGCCGTCCTCCGCGACGCTTACATCCAGGCCAAGAATCTCCAGCATGGACTGGGTCACTTTCTGGTTGACCGGGTTGTCCTCCACCAGCAGTACATGCCCGTGAAGACTGGCGGGCTCCGCGTCATCTTGCGCCTTCACGGGCGCGGGGTCCTGCAGCATGGTCATGGCGCGGTGCAGCTCGGTCGGGATGATCGCCCTGTCGAGCACGACTTCGCCGTTGTCCTCGCCGGCGCTGGCATCCATAACCTCGTGTACGTTGCCGAACACCACCCTGCGAATGCCGCGTTTGCGCGCGATATCGAGCACCGCGTCGCTGCTGCCGTCCCCCATGAAGTCG
>JAWVYG010000076.1:0-8217 GCA_033722815.1 Halioglobus sp. | reverse complement strand
CATACCGCTGGTCACGCCGACCTCGCAGATCGTCGGCACCCAGTCCGTGATCAACGTGCTCACCGGTGAGCGCTACAAGTCCATCTCCAAGGAGACCGCCGGGGTGCTCAAGGGCGAGTACGGCGCCACACCGGCGCCGGTCAATGCACAGCTGCAGCAACGCGTGCTGGAGGGTGCCCAGCCGATCACCTGCAGGCCGGCGGACGTGCTCGCGCCCGAACTGGACGGCCTGTCGAAGGAGTTGCACGAGCTGGCGGCGGACAAGGGCATTCGCCTGGCGTCGGGGCAGGACGAAATCGACGACGTCCTCACCTATGCGCTGTTCCCGCAGATCGGGCTGCGTTTCCTGGAGAACCGCGGCGACGCCAGCGCCTTCGAGCCGCCGCCTTCCGCAGAGGAGCCCGCGGCTCCCGCCGCACCCGCGGCCGCACCGAGCGGTGGTCCCGAGGTCTACACCGTCAGTGTCGATGGTAAGGCCTACGTGGTGGAAGTCGCCCCCGGCGGCGATGTCAGCGGCATTGCGCCGGCACCCGCCGCCCCGGCCGCGGCGACCAGCGCCGCTGCGACCGGCGGCCAGGACCTGGCTGCGCCGCTGGCGGGCAATATCTTCAAGCTGCACGTGTCCGAGGGCGAGCGGGTGGAGGCGGGCGACCTCGTGTTGATCCTCGAGGCGATGAAAATGGAGACCGAGGTCCGCGCGACCACCGGCGGCGTGGTCACCAGTGTGAACGTCAAGGTGGGCGATTCCGTCGCCGTGGGCGAAGCGCTGATTACCGTCGCCTGATCGCATGGATAACCTGGCACAGCTGTGGAGTACCTCCGGCCTCGCGCACATGACGGTGGGGCAGGGCTTGATGATAGTGATCGGCCTGCTGTTGCTCTTCCTGGCGATACGCAGGAACTTCGAGCCGCTGCTGCTGGTGCCGATTGGTTTCGGCGGCATCCTGGCCAACATCCCCGGCGCCGGCCTGGCCTACTCCGCCGTGGAAAACGCCGTGCTCGGCGGCAGCCCGGAGTTGCTGCTGCAGATGGCGGCCGCCCTGGGCGACAGCGGCAGGGAAGTCGTGTACGCCTACGCCGACGCCGATGCGCGGGCGCGCACCCTGGTCGAGCACCTGGCCGCCGACGCCGGCTTCAAGGACGGCATGCTCTACACGTTCTACACGGTGGCCATCGCCAGCGGCGTGGCGCCGCTGGTGATCTTCATGGGCGTCGGCGCAATGACCGATTTCGGCCCGCTGCTGGCCAACCCGAAGACGCTGTTCCTCGGTGCAGCTGCCCAGTTCGGTATCTTCGCCACGGTGCTGGGTGCGGCGGGCCTGACAGCGCTCGGGGTCATGGATTTCAGCATCGCCGACGCCGCCGCGATCGGCATCATCGGCGGCGCCGACGGCCCCACGGCGATTTACGTGTCCAGCGTGCTGGCGCCGGATCTGCTCGGCGCCATCGCCGTGGCCGCTTATTCCTACATGGCCCTGGTGCCGCTGATCCAGCCGCCGATCATGCGCGCCCTGACCACGGAGGAGGAGCGCAAGATCGAGATGGTGCAGCTGCGGCCGGTGTCGCAGCAGGAGAAGATCGTGTTCCCGCTGGTACTGCTCATCCTCGTCGCGCTGCTGCTGCCGGCCGCGGCGCCCCTGCTCGGCATGTTCTGTTTCGGCAACCTGATGCGCGAGTGCGGGGTGGTGGACCGCCTGTCGGACACCGCCCAGAACGCGCTGATCAATATCACCACGATCTTCCTCGGCCTGTCGGTGGGCTCCAAGCTGGTGGCGGACAAGTTTCTCGACGTCAGTACGCTGGGCATCCTCGGGCTCGGTATTATCGCCTTCGGCATCGGCACCGCCTCGGGTGTGCTCATCGCCAGGATGATGAATCGCTTCAGCGCCACGCCGATCAATCCACTTATCGGCTCGGCGGGGGTGTCCGCCGTGCCGATGGCGGCGCGGGTCAGCAACCGCGTCGGGCTGGAGTCCAACCCCCACAACTTCCTGCTGATGCACGCCATGGGGCCCAATGTGGCCGGGGTGATCGGCTCCGCCGTCGCCGCCGGTGTCATGATCAGCCTGGTCGGGGGCTGAAGCGCGTACCTTGTCGTAGTCCCGGGATCACAACATGCAGGATTTCAGCGTCACCATCACGCCCCGTTTCTATGAAACGGACGCCATGGGCCATATCAACAACGCCACGCTCGCCGCCTGGTTCGAGGTCGCGCGGGTGCGCTTCGTCGAGCAGCTTGCAGGTGAGGACGGCCCGGTCGGGCGCTCCTGGATTCTCGCCAGCGTGCACATCGACTTTGCCGCCGAGACGCTCTACGGCGCTGACGTCGAGGTGAGGATCGTCGACGCGCGTATCGGCAACTCCTCGTTTACGTTGTCCTGCGAGATGCGGCAGCAGGGCAGGCTCACCGTGAAGGGTATTGCGGTGCTGGTGCACATCGACGTTGACAGCAAACGGCCGCAGCGCATCCCTGATGTGGTGCGCGAGCGGCTCGCCGCCCGGGTGTGAGTGGCGCGCCGCCGGCGGTCGTTATTTCGCGCTGAGTGAGGCCACTACCTCGCGCGAGAAATCACACACGCGCTCGGCCGGTTCGCCCGGCTGGTCGATCGCTTTCGCCAGCTTCACCGTCAGCCGCGAATCGCTCAGCTCGAGCTTGCCCGCAAGCCTGTCCATGGATTGCTCGGCGCTGGCGAAGAACGCAGCGCTGCCCTCGAGCTGGCACTGGAAGCGCGCCAGCGTGGCCAGCCTGCCCATGTCCGTGAGCGCCGCGCGCAACTCGGGCGCCAGCGACTCTACCTGCGCGTCGACCTCCACCGGTGCCAGCCATTTCTGCGGGAATTCATCCCCCAGCTGGTCCAGGCCCTGGCGCAGCCCCTCGTACAGGGCCTGTTCCTCGCCCGAGACCGACGTGGAGGATGTCCCGCGCACCTCGCGATCGTACAGCGTGCCCGGGGAAACCTGCCACTGCGTACCGTACTCGCCGTACATGCGGTCGATCTCGGACAGCGCCTCGCCGGGCTCCTCCCCGGGGATAATCAGTACTGCCACCAGCGCGGCTGCGGCGAAGGCGCCGGCGCCCACCGGGATGGCGAAGGATTCGCGCACCCAGCTGCCCAGGCGCCCCAGCAGGGATTCCCCCGCTGTCTCTGGCCGTTCTGTGCTTTCGAGGCTCTCGATCAGGGTCGACTGGGCCGAGGCCACCTCGATCCAGGCCCGGTAGACCTCCGGGTCCGCCGCGATGTGGCTCAACACCTGGGCGCGCCGCGTGTCATCCAGTGAACCCTCGTACAGGGCGCCGAATTCCTCTACCGTGGGTGCCGCGCCAACCGGCGCGCCCCCGGATTTGCCCCCGCGCAGGCCCAAAAGGGCTGTGCCCAGGGCCTTCTTGTCATTGCTATCTAAC
The DNA here is from genome assembly GCA_033722815.1 of Halioglobus sp. GTDB lineage: Bacteria > Pseudomonadota > Gammaproteobacteria > Pseudomonadales > Halieaceae > Marimicrobium. Next base: position 4,814 of record JAWVYG010000076.1, on the reverse strand, counting down.
GGTTCCATGCAGACCTACTCTGGCTTCGCGGTGACGGTTCCAGTCACCGGGGTGATCTCGATACTTGGTTAGACGGCCAGGCCGGCAATTCTGAACGGGGTTCTTTCATACTTTTTCCATGAGGTCTTCGAAGTCGATGCCGCAGCCGCGCATGGCGTCGCCGATACGCGCCAGTGCCGCGTTGGCGACGCGCCCGGCCTGGTGGGCGGGCAGGCCCAGGGCCCGGGAGGCCGCGGACTTGGAGAAGCCATCGACGAAAATCATGCGCAGCAATACCTTCTCCTCGTCGTTCAGGGTCAGCAGTTCGCGAAAGCGGGCCATCGCTTCCGCCTGCCCCCGTGCGTAGATGCGCGCGCTGGAGCGGGCGTCCTCGGAGAAGTGCTTGCCGTCGGGCGCCTCATCCAGCACAGAGCGCAGCATCAGCACGATTTCCGTAACCGCCGCATGCTCCCCGGCGAACTCCGCCTCCTGCGCCTCGTACTCCTCACTTTGACGGACATCGCTCGCGTACTGGATATCCTCGGTGGTTTCCGCGTCCATGGTGGTGGCGCCGCAGTTGGGCATGCGGGCCTTGATGGTGCGCGCCACGTGTTCCAGGAACCCGGGTTCGCGCGCATTGTTGGCGCTGAGCCTGTCGACGATGCTGGGCAGCAGCTGCCGTTCCAGGCAGAGGTATTTCCACATCTGTACCCACAGCTCACCCTGTTCCTGCAGCCAGGTGGGGGGGCGCGGCCGGCCGAAGCGCTTGCGCGCGAACTCCTCGATCAGGTTGCTCGCCAGGGAATAAAGGAAGGTCGTGGGCTTTGACTGGCCCTTGAAGGCGCGGCACCGGGCCCAGTCATCGGCCGAGAGCCCCTCCACCACGTGGGTGACCGCCTCCTCCGCGAGTACGCCCTCGTTGAAACGCTTCACCGCCAGCTTCTCGAAGGCTCGCATGGACGCTTCGTCAAAGACCAGTGTCGGCCAGTCGATTGTGGTTTCAGTGCTCACTTTGGCCTTATTCTAGTGCATAGCCCGTACGCTGCAGCAATGGGGTATCGATGGGCAGTGCAGCGCTGGTTTACGAGCTCAAGTATTGGTGAAAAAGTCCATTAAATCAATGCCCTATGGGCATTATTTGCAGCCGCTAGTGAGAGGCCCACAGGCGCCTTAAAAAAATTGTTTTCAATTTCCGACCTTTGGCCGTCTAATAAAATCGACAGCGGGACAGCCCCTGTCACAGGTAGATGAGAAGCAGTTTCGGCGTCCCTCTGGACGGTATGGATAAAGGAAAACAAGCCATGAAATCTCTGACAAGAATAGTCCTGGTTATCGCGGCGGTATCACTGGCCTCGTTCAGTTCCTGGGCCCTGGCCGGCGACGAGGGGCTGACGGACCTGCAAAACGCCAAGGTGGCCTACCAGATTGCCAAGCAGCGCCAGCTCGAGACCCTGAAGTCGAAGGAAGAGCGCGAGCAGGACGCCTCGCGGCAGGACCCGAGCTGCGGCTCCATTGACATCGGCAACGTGCAGAACGAGCGCGGCGCCCGGGCCCCGCGGGAAGTGATTACGGTCGTGCGCGGCGATGTCATCAACACAGGACGCTGCCGCTAGACGCGGCGCGCCATGACAAAACAACATTGAACAGGTGAAACCAGTAAGGCAAAAACGATGAACTTGATGAAGAAAATGACAGCAGTAGGTGTTGCCCTGGCTCTGGCCGGCTGTGCCTCGCAGAAGCAGGTGCAGGAGGACGTGGAGAAACTGCTGCCCGGCCCGACGACGCCGCCCGTCAAGACGATCACCAATTTCTCTGACGGACTGCGTTGTATGGACAGCCTGATGATTCGGCACGGCGTCCGCGACATCCACATCCTGGTGGAGGACCTGGAAGACCGTACCTCCAAGGTGAACGCCGGGACCAAGGACATGCTGATCAGCGCCGTCTCGGACATGACCCGGCGCAGTCGCGCCATCAAGCTCATCGCCTTCGGCAACGACTCGGGCAACCTGGTGTCATTCCTGGCCCAGGCGGGGTCCCAGAGTCCCTATAACGTGCTGCCCATGTACGACATTCGTGGATCCATTTCACAACTGGACAGCGATGTGGCCAGGCGGCAGGAAGACGGCGGCATCGCCGCGGAGAAATTCGGTGTGGGCCCGTCGCGCAGTACATCCGGCTCGGTGCTGGGCCTGGACCTGAGCGTGCTGGACACCTCCGACCTGTCAGTCATACCGGGCGTGGTATCCAGTAACTCGGTGATTATCTTCAAGTCCGGTGCCGGCACGTTCGCCGAGGCGACGATCAAGAAGACCGGCCTGTTCTACAGCTTCTCGATCAATAAGAACGAGGGCACGGTGCAGGCGTTGCGCAACCTGGTGGAGCTGGCGGCGATCGAGCTGATAGGCCGCCTGATCAAGGTGCCTTACTGGGAGTGCCTGGGTCTTCCCGCGGATTCCCCCGAGGTGCAGCAGGAAATGGAGGACTGGTTCTACGCGATGCAGGCCCACGGCGAGCTGGTGCCCTATATCGAAACGCAGCTGCGCAACCGTGGTTTCCACCTCGGTGACGCACAGGGTGCCGACCTGCGCTCTTCCGTAGAAGCCTTCCAGGAGCGCCTGGGTGCGCCGGTCAACGGCAACGTGGACATGGAGCTGTTTGTCCTGCTGCTGACGGGCAACGTGCCCTCCAGCCCGGAGGCGATCGCCGCGGAGCCGGCATTGCCCGCGCCCGCAGAACAGGAGCGCGTGCCTGCAGCCCCGGTACCGCGCCTGGAGTTGAGCGCTGCCAATGGACGTGAGAGCTTCCGTCCCGGCGAGCTGGTACAGATCAGCGCCGACGTGTCGCAGAGCGGCTACCTGTACTGCTATTTCGAGGACGAGGACGCCAATATCCAGCGCTTCTTCCCCAACCGTTTCCAGCAGAACAATTTCGTGGCCGGCGGTACGCGGCTGAGGCTGCCTGGCGAAATGCCCTTTGACATGGTCGCCACGCGCTCCGGCAAGCAGGAGACGGTCGCCTGCTTTGCCTCTGCGGAGAACCTTTACCACAATCTTCCGGCCGACCTGAAGTCCTACGACTTCGAGAGCCTGGAGATCGATTCCCTGGCGCAACTGAGCGAGGCGTTCCAGCGCGCGGGCGACGGCCAGGTTGAAGAAGCACGCTTCGTGATCAGGACACAATAGGTGAACGCTATGCGCAACGAGTATATATTTTGCCTCTCACTGCTGGTGCTGGGCGCTACGAGTCTCCCGGCGACGGCGGACATCAAGCCCAGCGATTCGGCCGCGGAGATGGCGGCGGCCAGGTCCGCAGCGAAGAAAGAGGGCATGAACGCCGGCTCCAAGCTGCGCTGCTGGCAATACGGAGAACTGTTGTTCGAGGAATCCGGGATTACGGGCGCAAGGCTGAACAAGGAACTGAACCCCCTCGTGTTCGAGCGGGAGGGTAGTGACCGGGGCGATCTGCTCCTGGTTGAACTGGGCACCGCGACGTGCCTGTACGAGAAGTAGCAAGACTAACCGCAACATGTAAGGTGAACACCATGAAACTCAAGAACAGGACCATGACAGTTACCGGCGCAGCCCTGTTGCTGCTTTGCGGCGCCGTCCCGATGCAGGCGGAGAACGTGCACCTGGGCAAGGATGTCGCCTCGCGCGAGGAGATCATCGAACTGCTCATGCCCAGCAGCGGGCAGCACAAGGTGCGCGGACTGCGCCTGCGCGACGAGACCGCGACAGCGCCCGGCCAGGATCACGTGGAGCAGGTCGAGTCGGCCGCGGTGGATGCCGGGCCGCGCTCCATTTCCCTGGAGATCTATTTCGACTTCGACTCGGCCGCACTGTCCGGCGAGGCTATCGAGCAGCTCGCGCCGGTGGGAGAAGCACTGCGCTCGCAGCAGCTGCAGGACCTGGCCTTCGAGCTGGAGGGCCATACGGACGCATCCGGAGGCGAGGAATACAACCTCGGGCTGTCCGAGCGCCGGGCGGAGTCGGTACGCCAGTTCTTCATGCAGGAGTACGGCATCACCAGCGATCGACTGGCGTCGGTGGGCCGCGGGGAAACGGATCTGCTCGATCCCGAGAATCCCAACTCAGGCATCAACCGGCGCGTGAAGATCATCGCCCAGTAGCCTGGAATCGCGGGAGGCCGGCACCATGAAAATCAAGTCCCTTGCTGCGGCGCTGGCCGCACTGATGGTCTCCCAACTGGTGCCGGCCGAGACGATCACGCGCAGCGACTCGCGCGGCAATATCAGCCAGATCAACATCGGCGTCGGGCGCACCAATCGCGTGGACGATGCCGGGCAGCCCGACGAGCGGCTGCAGGCGACCGAGAGGGAAGTCAGGCCCGGCCAGTTTTCCAGGCTGACCATCCGCGTGCCCGCGGATGTCGTCTATACCCAGGGGTCGCCGAACCTCGTTAAGCTGCGTGGCCCCGCCAACGCGCTGCGCAGGATACGCGTCGAGGAGGCAGGAGGTCGCCTGACCATCGACACGCGCGACAACTTCAGCTCCAGCGGGCGGATCACCATCGAGGTCACCGGGTCCGCGGTGAAAGAACTGGAGCTGTTCGGTGCCATCGACGCCCGCATCCGGCGCATCAACAGCGCGCGTTTCAGTATCGCCATGAGCGGCGCCGTCAGCCTCCAGGGCAGCGGTCGCGCGGGACAGTGCGTGCTTTCGGTCTCGGGTAGCGGCGACGCGGACCTGGAAGGCCTGAAGTGCGGCACGCTCGAACTCACCGCGCAGGGTGCGGCGGACCTGCACCTGTACGCCGACAAGCGCATCGGCGGCTCCGCCGCGGGCGCGGTCGACGTCACCGTCAGCGGTAAT
>JAWVYG010000075.1:0-8233 GCA_033722815.1 Halioglobus sp. | reverse complement strand
TCTGTAGAGCATCACGATCTTATCCACGAATTTCCCGAGCTCAGGGAGCGTATACACGAGCTCAAGATGGAAGATCACCACTTCCGGCGCCTGTTCGATGAATACCACGAGTTGACCAGGTCGATCGAGAAGATGGAGGATGAGGTCACCCCGGTGGCGACCCACACCGAGGAGGAGGCCAAGAAGCGGCGCGTGCACCTGAAAGATGAGCTGTACCGCATGCTCACCGCGGCCTGAGTTTCCCGGAGAAGATTCCATGGCTTACGAAGCGCTAAAGTCCGAGCTCGAACATCGCCTGGTCACCCTGCAGGAGCGGCTTGAGAGGGTCAAGAGAGACGTCACCCAGCCGCACTCCGGAGATTCCGCCGAACAGGCCCAGGAGCGCGAGAATGACGAGGTCGTCGACGCGATCGGCAACGAGACGGCACTGTCCATCCGCATTATCCAGTCCGCGCTGGAGCGGATCGAGAATGGCACCTATGGTGTCTGCGAGTCCTGCGGGGAGGATATCGGCGAGGCTCGCCTGACGGCGGTGCCCGAGGCCACGCGGTGCATGTCCTGCGCCGAGTAGCGCGCCGTTATCTATGCACTATGACTACCCGTTTCCCCCTTGCTTATAATTTCTGGCTATATCTGTAAGGGGGCGCATCCGCGCCCCCGGCATCGTCCCCATCCGGGTTGACAGGCCCCTGGCCTGTCATTAGAATTCGCTCTCCTTTTTTCGGGGGGTCCCCGCGCGGGCCTCTGGTTTTTTAGTGTTTGGAGTATACCCAGGTGCAGAATCAACGCATTCGTATCCGCCTCAAGGCGTTTGACCATCGACTGATCGATACCTCAACTCAGGAGATCGTGGAAACGGCGCGCCGTACCGGCGCACAGGTCAAGGGCCCGATACCGCTTCCTACTCGTAAAGAAAAGTTCACTGTGCTGATTTCTCCGCACGTGAACAAGGACGCGCGCGATCAATACGAAATCCGCACACACAAACGCCTTCTGGACATCGTCGAGCCCACGGAAAAGACCGTGGACGCCCTGATGAAGCTGGACCTGGCGGCGGGCGTCGAAGTTCAGATCAGCCTGGGTTAATCCAGACCAAACAAGACCTGCCCAGCTACTTGGTCACTTTAGGTGGTTGGGTTGTGTAACGTCCGGTTAGTGACCAAATAGCTGGACGGCCATAGAGGGTTAAGCCCCGTACACTGTAGAGGTTGTAGAGATGACTATTGGCTTAGTCGGCCGTAAGTCCGGTATGACGCGTGTGTTTACCGACGACGGCGATTCAATCCCAGTAACCGTAGTGGAAATCACTCCAAACCGCGTTACTCAGATCAAAGAAGTCGATAGCGATGGCTATCGCGCGATTCAGGTCACGGCGGGAACCCGCAAGGCCTCACGAGTAAGCAAATCCCAGGCAGGACAGTTCGCCAAGGCGGGCGTCGAGGCTGGTAGCGGTTTGTGGGAATTCCGCCTTGAAGATGCCGATGAGGCGCCCGAAGTCGGCTCCGAGCTGACGGTAGAGCGTTTCGAGGCCGGGCAGAAAGTCGACGTATCGGGCAAGTCCAAGGGCAAGGGATTCCAGGGCGGCGTCAAGCGCTGGAATTTCTCCATGCAGGATGCGACCCACGGCAACTCGATTTCGCACCGTGCGCTCGGTTCCATCGGCCAGTGTCAGACGCCCGGCCGCGTATGGAAGGGCAAGAAGATGGCCGGCCACATGGGCGCCGCGAATGTGACTACCCAGGGCCTCGAAGTCGTGCGCGTGGATGTAGAACGCAACCTGCTGCTCATCAAGGGCGCGGTCCCTGGTGCGCCCGGTGGTGACGTCATCGTACGTCCCACGATCAAGGCTTAAGGTTAGGGGGTCTCTAACGTGGAATTAAGTGTATTGAAGCCGGGCAGCGGTGAGGCCGGAACGTTATCGGTCTCGGATACGGCGTTTGCCCGTGAGTATAACGAGGCGCTGGTTCATCAGGTGGTAACGGCTTACCTGGCGGGCGCTCGCCAGGGCACCCGTGCCCAGAAGAACCGCTCGGATGTGCGCGGTGGCGGCAAGAAGCCATGGCGCCAGAAGGGTACCGGCCGCGCCCGTGCGGGAACGATTCGTTCACCGATATGGCGCAGCGGCGGCGTCACCTTCGCTGCGAAGCCGCAGGATCATTCGCAGAAGGTGAATCGCAAGATGTACCGCGCGGCACTGCGCTCGATCATGTCGGAGCTCGCACGCCAGGATCGCCTGATGATCGTGGAGAGCCTGGACGTCGAGGCGCCGAAGACGAAGTTGCTGGCCAAGCAACTGGGTGAGTACGGCGTAGACGACGTCCTCATTATCGCGGACGAGGTGGGTGAGAACCTGTACCTGGCCGCCCGCAACCTGCACAAGGTGGATGTCCGCGACGTGCAGGGCGTGGACCCCGTCAGCCTGATCGGCAGCGAGAAGGTCATGATTACGGTGGATGCAGTCAAGAAATTCGAGGAGATGCTGGGATGAACCAGGAGCGCATTTTCCAGGTGCTGGTTGGCCCGCATGTGTCCGAGAAAGCGGCCATCGTGGCCGACGAGAACAACCAGTACGTGTTCAAGGTAGCGGTGGACGCGACCAAGGCCGAGATCAAGCGCTCCGTCGAGCAGCTGTTCAAGGTGACGGTAACGGACGTCAACACGCTGAAGGTGAAGGGCAAGGTCAAGCGCAACCGTTATGGTTACAGCACCCGGCCCACGTGGAAGAAGGCGTATGTGCGTCTGGAGCAGGGTCAGGATATTGACTTTGCCGTGGCGGAGTAAGGAGCAGGATTGTCATGCCAGTAATGAAGAGCAAGCCAACGTCGCCGGGCCGCCGCCACCAGGTGCGTGTGGTCAACCCGGACCTGCACAAGGGCGCGCCCCACGCGCCGCTGCTGGAGAAGCAGTCGCGCAAGGGTGGCCGCAACAACAACGGTCGCATTACCACGAGGCACATCGGCGGAGGGCACAAGCAGCACTACCGCATCATCGATTTCAAGCGCACCAAGGATGGTATCCCGGCGCGTGTGGAACGCCTCGAGTACGACCCGAACCGCACGGCGCACATTGCGCTGTTGCTGTACGCCGATGGCGAGCGCCGCTACATCATCGCTCCCCGGGGCGTGCAGGCAGGCGATGTCCTGCAGTCAGGCTCCGCGGCGCCGATCAAGGTAGGCAATTGCCTGCCCCTGAGAAACATTCCGGTGGGTTCGGTCGTACACGGCATCGAACTCAAGCCCGGCAAGGGTGCGCAGCTGGCACGTTCAGCAGGCGCCTCCGTACAGCTGGTGGCGCGCGAGGGACAGTATGCCACCCTGCGCCTGCGTTCAGGCGAGATGCGCAAGGTGCTTGCGGACTGTCGCGCAACGCTGGGTGAGGTCTCCAACCCGGAGCACAGCCTGCGCAAACTGGGTAAGGCGGGCGCGGCGCGCTGGCGCGGCGTTCGCCCGACGGTTCGCGGCGTGGCGATGAACCCGGTGGATCACCCGCACGGTGGTGGTGAGGGTCGCACGTCCGGCGGTCGTCACCCGGTCAGTCCCTGGGGTACCCCCACGAAGGGCTACAAGACGCGCAAGAACAAGCGTACGAACAAGTTGATCGTCCGTCGCCGTGGTGCGAAGTAAGGCGTAGCGACAGCAAGTATTACGAGAGGATAAATATTGTGCCGCGTTCACTGAAAAAAGGTCCCTTCATCGACCTCCACCTCATGAAAAAGGTAGAGGCGGCGATTGAAAGCAACGACCGCCGTCCGATCAAGACCTGGTCCCGCCGCTCCATGGTGTCGCCGGACATGGTCGGGCTCACCATTGCTGTACACAACGGCCGCCAGCACGTTCCCGTCCTGATCAACGAGGACATGGTGGGTCACAAGCTCGGTGAGTTTGCGGTGACGCGCACTTTCCGTGGCCATATCGTCGACAAGAAGGCGAAGCGCTAGGCGCCGGTTTTTCGCGAGGAATTTGAAGATGGAAGTCGCTGCAAAATTGAAAGGTGCGCAAATCTCGGCACAGAAGGCGCGCCTGGTAGCCGACCAGGTGCGTGGCCTGCCGGTTGAAGATGCACTGAACCTGCTTGAGTTCAGCCCGAAGAAGGCTGCGCACATTGTCAAGAAGGTGCTTGATTCTGCTATCGCCAACGCAGAGAACAACGAGGGTGCCGACGTGGACGAGCTGAAAGTGTCCAGCATCTTCGTAGATGAGGGTATGACCCTCAAACGTCTGCGGCCACGTGCAAAGGGGCGCGCCGATCGCATCCTCAAGCGCACCTGCCATATCACCGTGAAAGTCGCCGACGGCGAAAGCCAGGACTAGGAGAGAATTAGATGGGCCAGAAAGTACACCCGACCGGCATACGCCTCGGCATCGTCAAGGAGCACAACTCCATTTGGTATGCCGACAGCAAGAACTACGCCAAGCAGCTGATTACTGACCTCGAGGCGAGGGAGTACATCGAGAAGGCCCTGGACCATGCTTCGGTCAGTCGCGTGGTGATTGAGCGGCCGGCACAGACTGCACGGATCACTATCCACACCGCTCGCCCCGGTATCGTGATCGGCAAGAAGGGCGAAGATGTCGACAAACTGCGCCAGGAACTGAGCCAGAAAATGGGTGTTCCCGTGCACATCAACATCGAGGAGATTCGCAAGCCGGATCTCGATGCCAGGCTGGTAGCCCAGAACGTGGCGCAGCAGCTGGAGCGTCGCGTGATGTTCCGTCGGGCCATGAAGCGCGTGGTGCAGAATGCCATGCGCCAGGGTGCAGAGGGTATCAAGGTGCAGATCAGCGGCCGCCTGGGTGGCGCCGAGATTGCGCGTACCGAGTGGTACCGCGAGGGCCGTGTGCCGCTGCACACGCTGCGCGCCGATATCGACTACTCCACCTACGAGGCCGCCACCACGTACGGGATACTCGGCGTGAAGGTCTGGATCTTCAAGGGTGAAGTGATCGGTGCAGACGACCAGGCAGATGCCGCCAAGAAGACAGCAACCAGTTAAGGGTTACGCAAATGTTGCAACCGAAGCGTACAAAATTTCGCAAGACACAGAAGGGTCGCAATCGCGGTCTCGCCCATCGTGGCAGCAAGGTCAGCTTTGGCGAGTACGGGCTCAAGGCCACGGGCCGGGGCCGCGTTACCGCACGCCAGATCGAGGCTGCCCGGCGCGCGATGACCCGTCACATCAAGCGTGGCGGCAAGATCTGGATTCGTGTCTTCCCGGACAAACCTATCACCGGTAAGCCCCTCGAGGTTCGCCAGGGTAAGGGTAAGGGTAACGTCGAGTACTGGGTGGCCCAGATTCAGCCCGGCAAGGTGCTGTATGAAGTTCAGGGTGTGTCTGAAGAGCTGGCGCGGGAAGCCTTCGCGCTGGCCGCGGCGAAAATCCCTGTGGCGACAACATTTATTAAACGGTCGGTGATGTGATGAAAGCCAGTGAACTACGTGAACAGTCTCCCGAGGAGCTGAACAAGCAGCTGCTGACCCTGCGTGAGGAGCAGTTCAAGCTGCGTATGCAGAAAGCAACCGGCCAGCTTGGCCAAACTCATCTGCTGCGGCAGAACCAGCGCGACATCGCTCGCGTGAAAACTGTGCTCAGCGAAAAGGCAGGTAACTAGTTATGGCAGCTGCAGAGAAGCGTGTCCGGCTGGCGACAGGAAAAGTAGTCAGCAACAAGATGGACAAGACGATCACCGTGCTCGTGGAGCGCCGTGTGAAGCATCCGGTATACGGCAAGTACATTACCCGGTCGTCGAAGATCCATGCACACGATGAGAACAACCAGTGCGGTATCGGCGACACGGTGACGGTTGCCGAGTCGCGACCGATTTCCAAGTCAAAGACCTGGAAGCTGCTGGAAATCGTCGAGAGCGCAACGCAGGTCTGAGCGCACTGACGCTGGAATGGGGTAAGCGGCCCGGGCGGGGCCGCATTTGGAGTAAGACATGATTCAGACACAATCCTATTTGGAAGTGGCCGATAACAGCGGTGCGCGTCGTGTGATGTGCATTAAGGTGCTGGGCGGTTCCAAGCGCCGTTATGCCCGGGTCGGTGACCTGATCAAGGTCACGGTGAAGGAGGCGATCCCGCGCGGCAAGGTCAAGAAAGGCCAGGTCATGACGGCGGTGGTAGTGCGTACCAAGAAGGGTGTGCGCCGTCCCGATGGCTCCCTGATCAAGTTTGACGACAACGCGGCGGTGCTGCTCAACGCGCAGGAAGCACCCATCGGGACCCGTATCTTCGGGCCCGTTACGCGCGAGCTTCGCGGTGAGAAGTTCATGAAAATCATTTCTCTGGCCCCGGAAGTGATCTAGGGCCGGAAGGTAGAGGCGAAGAGCGATGTTGAAAATCAAGAGGGATGACGAGGTTATCGTCCTCGCGGGTAAAGACAAGGGCAAGCGCGGCAAGGTGCGCAAGGTCCTGGATAACAACAAGGTCATCGTGTCCGGCGTGAACATGGTCAAGAAGCACACGCGGCCGAATCCCCAGGCAGGTGTCGCGGGTGGCATCGTGGAGAAGGAGGCGCCTATCCAGGTGTCCAATATCGCCATCTTCAATCCGGGGACCAGCAAGGCCGATCGCGTTGGCTTCAAGGTGGAAGGCGATAGCAAGATTCGCATTTTCAAATCCAGTGGCGAGGCGATTGATTCCTAAGGGCGTATTGGCGCCGGGAACTATCAGGTAAGAGACATGGCAAATCTGAAAGACAGGTACACGAACGAGATTGCGCCCCAGCTGAAGCAGGAGCTGGGCCTGGAAAACGTGATGGAAGTTCCGCGCATCACGAAGATCACGCTCAACATGGGCGTGGGCGAGGCCATCGGGGACAAGAAGACCCTGGAGAGCGCTGTTGCGGACATGGAACTCATCGCGGGCCAGAAGCCTGTAATCACCAAAGCGCGCAAGTCGATCGCGGGTTTCAAGGTCCGTGACGGCTGGCCGATCGGTTGTAAGGTAACCCTGCGCTCCGAGCGCATGTATGAGTTCCTGGAACGCCTGATCAGTATCGCTATTCCGAGGATCAGGGACTTTCGCGGCATCAGCCCCCGCTCGTTCGACGGTCGCGGCAACTTCGCGATGGGTGTCAGCGAACAGATCATCTTCCCGGAGATCGACTACGACAAGGTGGACGCGCTGCGTGGAATGGACATCACCATTACCACGACGGCACGTAACGACGATGAAGGGCGTGCGCTGTTGCGCGCGTTCAAATTCCCTCTGAAGGCGTAAGAGGCGCTATACATGGCAAAGAAATCGATGATCGCGCGCGAGAAGAAGCGTGCCCGCACCGTGGCGAAGTACGCGCAGAAGCGCGCTGCGCTCAAGGCCGTCATCAACGACGTGAACGCGACGGACGAAGAGAAGTGGCAGGCCCAGGTACGGCTGCAGAAGCTGCCCCGCAATGCCAGCCCTGTGCGGCAGCAGCGCCGCTGCCAGATCACGGGCCGTCCCCACGCGGTGTATCGCAAGTTTGGACTGTGCCGTAACAAACTGCGGGAAGCCGCGATGCGCGGCGATGTACCCGGCCTGGTCAAGTCAAGCTGGTAACGGCCAGTTGGTCTACGGAGATTATTAGACGATGAGTATGCAAGATCCCCTGTCAGATATGCTGACCAGAATCCGCAATGCGCAGATGGCCGGCAAAACCCGCGTGGAAATGCCTGGCTCCAAGCTGAAGGCCGCGGTGTCCAAGGTACTCAAGGAAGAGGGCTATATCGCCGACTTTGCGGCCACGCAGGAAAACGGCAAGCCGCGCCTGGCCATCGACCTCAAGTATTTCGACGGTAAGCCCGTGATCGCGGAAATCGACCGCGTGAGCCGTCCCGGACTGCGCCGCTACAGCGGCAAGGACGGCCTGCCGTCTGTTCGCGCCGGACTGGGCGTGGCGATCATCTCCACGTCGAAGGGTGTAATGACGGATCGTGCAGCCCGCGCGGCCGGTGTAGGCGGCGAAGTACTGTGTACCGTCTACTAATCGCAACGAGTTTTTGAGAGCACTACGAAATGTCTAGAGTCGCAAACGATCCGATCAAGCTGCCCAACGGGGTGGATGTAAAGCTCGACGGCCAGGATCTCACCGTAAAGGGCGGCAAAGGTACGCTCCAGCACTGTGTTGCCCAGGGTATAGAGATCAAGCAGGAAGATGGCGCGCTGAGCCTGTCATTCGACGACAGCCTCAAGGCGATGGCCGGCACCACCCGCGCGCTGGTCAACAACATGGTCGTCGGCGTCAGCGAGGGCT
>JAWVYG010000074.1:0-8244 GCA_033722815.1 Halioglobus sp. | reverse complement strand
GGGGCTGCGCTGGTAGATGGTCAGTTGCCCCACCCGGTCCGCAATCTGCGGCACGTTCTGCACCGCGCTGGCCGCGTTGCCAATGACGGCAACGGACTTCCCGGCAAGGTCCACGGAGTGGTCCCAGCGGGCGGAGTGAAAGCTCGCACCGGCGAAGCTCTCGGCGCCGGCGAATTGCGGTACGCTGGGCTTGTGCAGTTGCCCCACGGCCGCGACAAGGTACTGCGCCGACAACTGCTCGCCGCTGTCCAGCGTCAGTTGCCAGGTGTGCGCACTCTCGTCGTAGTCAGCCGAGCGCAGTTCGCTGTCAAAACGGATGTGTCGGCGCAGTCCGTGCTTATCCGCCACATGCGCGATGTACTCGAGTATCTGGGATTGCTCGGACCACTGGTAGTCCCAGTCCGTCTTGCGTTCGAAGGAGTAGCTGTACAGTGCCGAGGGCACGTCGCACTCGGCGCCGGGGTAGTGGTTGTCGCGCCACGTGCCGCCCAGAGCGGACTCTTTCTCCAGGATGAGGAAGTCCTCGATGCCCGACTGTAGCAGCCGTATGGCCATGCACAGCCCCGAAAAGCCGCTGCCGACGATGATGCTGTGGTGGACCTGTTGCATGCGCTTGGCTCCGTGGCGCGGTGATCAGTGGCAAGCGTGTATTTTGCAGTGCTGCGCTCGTTTTTTCGACCGGGCGCGGAGAGGGTATGGAACAGCGGGGCAGGTTCAATTTCTTGAACGGGAAAAATATAATACAGTTGTATTAAAATATATCTACTCTATAGTGGGTGATCACAGCAGGCGTGACGCGGTGCGTCGTCAGCCCGGGCCGCTGGCCCGCTGCCGCGGCTGCCTCGCCGGAGTCCGCCCCCGTTTACGGAGACAGCCATGGCCGATTCGATTCGCATTACCGACCTTGCAGAGCCGGAACTGAGCGAGATGCAGAAATCCATCCTCGCCTTCGGCGATACGCTGGAGGTGTCACTGGTAGCGGACGAGATCCTCGCCGAGGCGCGGCAGGCGCTGTCGCTGCAGGACTTCGGACCGATGGACTTCGTCGAGCGCCTGGAGCTCCTGTGCGACGAGTGGGGCAGTATCGCCGAGCTCAACAATCTCGGCAGGATGAACCTGCGCAACAAGCTGCTGCTGTTCGCCAGGAACCGCCTGCTGATCCAGGACCTGTTGCAGCGGCACCCGGAGATTCACGACGTGCAGATCGCACGGCCCATCATTGTGGCGGGCCTGCCGCGCTCCGGTACGACCCACCTGCTGAACCTGATGGCCGCGGATACGCGCCTGCGCTCCCTGCCGCTGTGGCAGTCCTACGAGCCCGTGCCGACACCGGGGGAGGAAATGCTCGAGGGCGGCGTCGATCCACGCTACCAACGCTGTGCCGACGCGTGGGAGGGCATGCAGCAGACGGTACCGCTGCTTGCGGCCATGCATCCCATGGAGCCGGACCACATACACGAGGAACTCGAGTTGATGGGCCCCGATTACGCCTCCTACAACTTCGAGTGGCTGTGCCCGTGTCCGCGCTGGCGCGATCACTACTACGCCAGTGACCAGACGCCGCATTACGAGTACATGAAAACGGTACTGAAGATACTGACCTGGCAGGACGGCGATCGCGATGGCTCGCAGACCCGCTGGGTACTGAAATGTCCCCAGCACCTGGAGCAGTTGCCCGTGCTGCACCACGTGGTCCCGGACGCGACGGTGGCGGTGACCCATCGCGACCCCGTGTCGGTTATCCAGTCGGCTGCGACCATGATCGCCTACGGCCAGCGCATGTCCCGCACCTCGATCGATGTTGCCGCTATCGTCGAGTACTGGTCCGACCGCGTGCTGCACCTGTTGCAGGCCTGCGCGCGCGACCGCGACGTGCTGCCACCCGGGCAGAGCATCGATGTGCTGTTTCACGAGTTCATGGCCGACGATATCGGCATGGTCGAACGCATCTACGCCAGGGCGGGATTGCCGATGACGGATGCGGCGCGCGCCCAGCTGGAACAGTTCATGGCGGACAACCAGCGCGGCAAGCACGGCAGGATCGTCTACGACCTGCAGGCCGATTTCGGCGTCGATCCCGACAAGCTGCGCGAGCGCTTCGCGTTCTACTTCGAACAGTTTCCCGTACAGGCCGAAGGCGGCGCCTGACAAGAAAGAGGACTAACAGCACGATGAGAGATCCCATCTACAAGACACGGCCCGTCGCTCCCAACCCGGCGAGGTTTGGCGGCCAGCGCATCAATGACTTCGTTGTACTGTCAGAGGCGTTCTCCAATGCCTACCTGATCGAGACGGACGAGGGCTGCGTGCAGCTCAATGCCGGCATGGGCATGGAGGCGCCGGTGATCGACGCGAACTTCCGCGAGTTCACCGACCAGCCGGTGCACTCGCTGATCTTTACCCAGGGCCACGTGGACCACGTCGGCGGTACGGCCTGGTTTCGCGAGCGCAATCCCGGCCTGCGTGTGATCGCCTCGGCGAACAATCCCGAGCACCAGGCCTACGACGCGCGTCTGGCGCCGTTTCGCGCCAGTCGTTCCGGCTTTGCCTTCACGCGCAAGTTTGCCGAGGCTTTCGACTACTACGCGCAGCAGAACTACACGGACTTTCCCGCGCAGGACGAACCGACGCCTGACCTGTTGGTCGAGGACAAACTCGTGTTCGAACTCGGCGGCGTTACCTTCGAGGTGATCGCGGTGCCCGGGGCGGAGACCAACGATTCGCTCATCGTGTGGCTGCCCGAGCACAGGATCTGCTTCACCGGCAACCTGTTCGGCTGTCCTTTTGGTCATTTCCCCAACCTGGTCACCATTCGCGGTGATCGCTACCGGGAGGCGATGGTGGTCGCTGGCGCGGTAGATACTGTGCGCAGCCTGGAGCCCGACATGATCTGCTACGGTCATCACGGTCCCGTCGCCGGAAGCCAGCTTATCCGGGAGGAACTCGACGCGCTGTACGGTGCGATCGTGCATGTCCACGACGCAACCGTCCGGGGCATGAACGAGGGCAAGGACGTGCACACCCTGATGCGCGAGATCACGCTGCCGCCCGAGTTGGAGGTGGGGCAGGGCTATGGCAAGGTATCCTGGAGCGTACGTGCGATCTGGGAGAGCTATGCAGGCTGGTTCCACCACAGCTCCACCACCGAGCTCTACGCGGTGCCTGCGTCGGCGGTACACGCAGACATCCTCGACCTCGCCGGTGGTGTGGACGCCGTGCTGCGGCGGGTGCGGGACAAGGTGGCCGCCTCCCAGCCCGAGGCCGCCCTGCACCTGCTCGACATCGTGCGCAATGCGGGCGCGGATAACGACGCGAGCCGCGAGCTCTATATCGATGTACACAGGCAATTACTGGGGGAAACGGACAACTTCTGGCTGTCGTCCTGGCTGGAGAACCAGATCAGCCTGGCCGGGCAGGGTTGATGCCCGGCACGCGCGTCAGTGGCGGGCGCTGTTCGCGTCGACCCTCGCGATGAGGCCGGCGACCGGCGGTGCACATGGATGTGGACCCTCCGGTCATGTCGACTTGCCGGCAGGTGGACTATTCTTGGTCCTGTACCGATTGATCTCGTGGAGGCCGCGTGGCTCACAATTATTCTCACCTGACCCAGCCGGGCCGCATCGGCACGCTGCAGTTGAAGAACCGCATGGTAGTGGCGGCCATGGGCGTGAACCTGGCGGAGGAAGACGGCTGCTGCGGTGAGCGTATTCTCGCCTACCACGAGCGCCAGGCCGCGGGCGGCGCGGGCCTGGTGGTGATGGGCGCCACGGGCGTCGCACTGCCGGCCGGCATGGTGCAGCCGTGGCAGGTCGGCATCTCCGATGACCGCCATATCCCGGGCCTGAGGGCCGTGGCAGAGGCCTGCCACAAGCACGGGGCGAAAATCGCCGCCCAGATACACCACGGTGGCATGGTGGCTGCCCAGGGCTTCAACGACAGGCCCGTATGGATGCCGTCGCTCCCGCACAAGGGCAGGAACGACCTGGCGGACTACCTGCTGCAGGAAGAAATGATGGCGCTGTACAACCCGGACGCCCCGCAGCAGGAAATGCATGTGATGACACACGAGGACATCGCGGCGCTGGCGCAGATGTACGCCGACGGCGCGGTGCGCGCGCGCGAGGCGGGGCTGGATGGCGTGGAGATTCACGCGGGCCACGGCTACATCATTTCCGCGTTCCTGTCCCCCGCCGTGAACCAGCGTGACGATGAATACGGCGGCTCGCTGGAAAACCGCGCGCGCCTGCTGCTGGAGGTCATCGCGGCAGTGCGTGCCGGCGTCGGGGACGATTACCCGGTGTGGCTCAAGCTGGATTCCCAGGAGTTCGGCAGGGACCAGGGCATCACCCTGGAAGACGCCAAGGCCACGGCGCGCATGGCGGAAAAAGCGGGCGTGGATGCCATCGCAGTTTCCGGTTACCACGATCCCGGTCGCGGTGCGACACACTCGGACTCCAACATCCCGCACCCGGTGGAGCAGATGGTCGCCAACGCCACGGCGATCCGCAAATGCGTTGCGGTCCCCATCATCACTGCCGGCCGTATCGAGCCCGAGTCAGCCGACAGGCATATCGCCGCGGGCAATTTCGATTTCCTGGCGATGGGTCGCAAGCTGCTGGCGGACCCGGACCTGCCCAACAAGCTCGCCGCGGGCCAGCGCGACCAGGTGCGCCCCTGTATCTACTGCTACTGCTGCGCCAGCCAGATCTACGTGCGCAATGCCGTGAAGTGCGCGGTCAACCCGGAGACAGCCCGCGAACGTGAGCGCAGCATTGTGCCGACTGACAACCCGCGGCATATCGCGGTCGTGGGCGGCGGGCCCGGGGGCATGGAGGCGGCCAGGCGACTGTCCCTGCGCGGTCACCGCGTCACGCTGCTGGAGGCGAGCAATCGCCTGGGCGGCACACTGCAGTTCGCCGCCATTCCCTACGAGCCCAACCAGCGCCTGCTCAAGTGGCTGCGGCGGCAGGTTGCCGGCTCCAGGGTCGACGTGAGATTGAATACCGTCGCCACGGCGCAGACCCTGAAGGCACTGGGCGCAGACGAGGTGGTCGTCGCCACCGGCGCCAGCCGCTCCATGCCCGACATCCCCGGCAACGACCAGGATTTCGTGTTCAGCGGCGACGAGATGCGCGCCCTCATGCTGGGCGAGGCGCACCCCGAACTGCCGCGCAAGACCGACGGCTTCACACGCGCCATTGTCGGGCTGGGCACCCTCACCGGCGCTACCGCGATTCCCGAGGTGGTGCGGCTGGCGTCGAAGGCATGGATGCCGCTGGGTGAGCGTATCGTGATCATCGGCGGAGAACTGGTCGGGCTGGAGCTGGCGGAGTACCTGGCCGAGCGCGGGCGCAGGGTCACCGTGCTGGAGGAGTCCATGCGCGCGGGCAAGGGCCTGTTCCTCGTGCGCCGCATGCGCCTGCTGGACGAGCTTTCACACCACCTGGGCGTCAGCGTCAATCTCAACGCGACCGCTGTGTGCATCGAGGACCACCGGGTGGTCTACCGCAACGGGAACGGTCAGCAGCGCAGCGTCGCGGCGGACCACGTGATCGTCGCGCAGGGCGCCACGGGCGATACCGGGCTTGCGGATAGCCTGGAAGAAGCCGGCTTCAGGGTGCATGCGATCGGTGACTGTACCGGCATCGGCTACATCGAGGGCGCGATGGAAGCGGCGGCGGAGCTGTCCGCCACCCTCTAGCGCAAGGGCAACATTACACGACAGACGCCGCGGTGCGGCGTAACGCACTTAACGCAACGACATGGGAGCTTGAGTAATGGGAACCTACGCACTCACCGGGAGCGCCTCCGGCATTGGCGCCGAGCTGAAAGCGGCGCTGTCCGCGGATGGACACTCGCTGATCACCATCGATATCAAGGACG
Source organism: Halioglobus sp. (assembly GCA_033722815.1). Lineage (GTDB taxonomy): Bacteria > Pseudomonadota > Gammaproteobacteria > Pseudomonadales > Halieaceae > Marimicrobium. Next base: position 2,361 of record JAWVYG010000074.1, on the reverse strand, counting down.
CCGACATCATCGCGGACCTGACCACGCCGGCCGGGCGCCAGGAGGCAGTGGACGCCGTGCTGGAGAGGGCGCCGGACGGTCTCGACGGGTTTGTCCCCCTGGCCGGACTCGGCGGCGGCAGCGCGCCGGACGTGCTCATCACCAGGCTGAACTACTTCGGTACCATCGAGCTCGTGGAAGGGCTGCGCCCGGCGCTGGCGAAGAAGTCCGGTGCGATTGTCCTGTTGTGCTCCAACTCGGCGCCCATGGACGTGGTGGACGAGGCCTTCATGCAGAGCCTGCTGGATGGCGACGAGCCGCAAGCGCTGGAGCTCGCCGAGACGATCGCGGCGGGAACCCATTACATGCAGACCAAGCGGGCCGTCAACTACTGGATGCGCCGCAACGCCATGGCGTACGGGCGCGACGGTATCCGCATGAACGGTGTCGCGCCGGGGCCGACCATCACGCCGATGACCAGGCCACTGTTCGAGAGCGAGGAGTATGCCCCCATCATGGCCAGCCTGCTGGAGCAGACCCCGATCGAGCGGGCCGCCGAGGCGCATGAGATCTCCGACTGCATCCTGTTCCTGCTCAGCGACAAGGCCAGCTACGTGCACGGCTCGTTGCTGTTCATCGACGGCGGCTTTGACGCGCACACCCGGCAGGACCACATCTGACGCGCCGGCGATTCACCGCGGCCCGCAACGGCGGCGCGATCAATCCGGCAGGAACTCGCCGCTGTCGAGATCGATACACTGCTGCAGGTGGCGCTGGATCATGGCCAGGAACATCCGGTCGCTGCGCTCCTCGGCCGCGGTGAAGCTTGCGCCGAGCACGGTGATCAGGATGCCGTGCATGGCGAACTCGCGGTACTGTTCCCAGCAGTCCTGTTCGCTGAGAGACACGCCCAGCCTATCCAGCGCGTCGCGGTAATCGGCGATCAGCGCGCGCTCCCATTCACGCCTGTCCTCGGTTGCCACCGAGCCGCCCAGGAAGTACGCCGCGTCGGTCAGGACGCTGGACTCGCCGACAGTCTGCCAGTCCACGACGGTCGCACCCGCCGGGCCGAACAGGATGTTCTCGCTGCGCAGGTCGCCATGCGCAATCGTTTTGGGCCCGGTGAAACGCCGCACGAAGTGCAGGTGGCCGCGCACGTAGCGTTCGCCGAAGGCGATCGCCTCTGCGGACAACCCGTGGCCGAAACGGTCTACGAAGCCCGGCCAGGACTGCTCCATGAGGGCGCCGCCGAATTCGCCGCCGTCGTCCCGCGCGGGCGTGACCACGTAGTCGCAGTCCACCGCAGACTCGTCGCCGTAGAACGCCGCCGCCAGCTTCGCCGCCTCAGCCAGCACCTGCTCGCAGTGCTCCCTGGACTCGCCCACCAGCTGGCTGCCCGGCGCCGCCGGCGACATATCCTCCATCAGCAGCATGAACTCGGTGCGGTCCTCGCTCAGTTCGCTGGCGTAGATGGCCGGCGTGCGCATGGCGGTGCGCGGCGCCAGCTCGCGGTAGAACATGACCTCGTTGTAGTAGGCGCCCTGGGCGCCGGCGATGGCGCGCGTGGCCTCATCGGTGGCGGGAAACTTGGCCACCAGCGTGGCGGGTGCGTCACCCTGTTCACCCTCGTAGGTCATGGTCAGGCGCGCGTTGTCGCCCATCTTGCCGGTGCCGATGACCTCGTGGTCAACCCGGGTGACCCTGCCGTTCGCCAGGCAGCCGTGCGTTCGCAGGTAGGTGTTGAGGTGTTCCGCGCCCAGTTGCCCGGCGGTCGTTGGAAAGTTGGCCATGTCGGTTTCCAGTACGGGGGATACCCACATGATAGTCGAATCGCGGCTCCAGTCCCGGTTGCGGCAACGACTTCCCCGTCGCGGTGGGAAAAGGTGAACCGGCACCGCGCTCGCAGCGCCACTCGCGGCACTGCTGTGCCGTTGCCATTGCCGAAAGGGCAGCGTTAACATGGCGAGATTACGGGCGCGGCTGCGGGAGTATGCCATGGACTCAAGACTCTATTTCGTGCTGGGCGACCTCGCCAGCAACCTGTTGGTAGGCCTGGTGGCGGGCCTGGTCTGTGCCTGGCTGATACCGGTTGGCTGGTCCATGTTCATCGCCATGCTGGTCGCCATGTTCATCGGTATGGTGGTGGGCACGCTACTGTGGTTCCCGCTGAGCGTCTTCTTCGGCGCCATGGAAGTCATGGTATCCACCATGTTCAGCGGCATGCTCAGCGGTATGGTGGTGGGGATGTGGGCAGCCATGATGCCCGTGCCCGCGGGCCTTGCTGCGGCGGTGGGCACCGTGTGCGGCCTGGTCGGTATCGTGGTCGTCTGGATTGCCAACAATACGCTGCGGGGAGTGCGGCGTTACCCCCAGGCGCACGGC
>JAWVYG010000073.1:0-8265 GCA_033722815.1 Halioglobus sp. | reverse complement strand
GCATATAACCTCGCATTGTCATTGACGGCGGCTGCCACGCAGCCCTCGATGGTTAGGGCACCTCTAAATCATGCGGTAATGCCTCAGCGGAGCCTCTGGCGCACTTTGGCAAGGCGGGTCGCGAAGGTCAATGCTGGTTGTCATTGACGATCGGCCCAAGCGGAAGGCCGCCCCTGGACCAAAGGGCGCCAGAGGCCCGCCCTGCGGGGCTTTGTGCCGAATCTGCCCGCTGCGTTGCAGCCGCTTGAAAGGCAACCAGCCTTCCTGCGCGACTGCGCCTTGCCGGCAGATTCGGCACAAAGCCTGAGGTATCACCGCATTGTTCAGAGGTGCCCTAGGATAACGCTTTCCTGGCCAGCAACATATTCTTCTGCGCCGCAGCAAAGGCCTTGCTCTGCTCGCCGACCCTGGCGTAACAGTCCAGCGCCAGCTGGTACTTCTGCTGGTCAAACAGGCTGTTGCCGAGGTTGTAGTAAACGTCCGCGACCGCCTCGGGGGCGGCGTATTTCAGCGACATGCGGTAGCACACCTCGGCCCGTGCCGGGCTGTTCATCGCGTCGTGGCAGTTGCCCAGGGCAAACCAGGCCAGTGGATCCTCTGGCTGGTATTCGAGCGCCGTTTCGAAATCCCTGCTGGCGCGCGCAAAGTCGCGCTCGCTATAGTGTGAGCGCCCATCGGCACAGGCGGCGCGATGCCGCGCGAGTGCATCCGGGTGTTGCGATTTGTCCGCGTATTGCGTCATAGCTACCTGCCGTTGCACCGTACCGCGCGGCGCGGCATGGCGCCGGCGCAACAGCCGGCGCCGCCTCAGCCCCGGGCGATCTCGTCCATTTCCCGCCACAGCACGTCGCACAGGTCCGGCCTGTAAACCGCTTCCCTGAACAGCTTGTGCTCCGCCTTGTACATGCGGAGCTTGGCGTCGTTTGCCTGCGCCAGGCACGCCCTGAAGTTGGCCAGGCGATCCGCCGCCTTGACCAGCAACGCCAGCTCCGCCTCACCGGAAACCTTGCTCATCCTGGCGTAGGTGGCGGCCTTGCGCGCCTTCCTGTCAGGGCCGGGCTCATCGGTGAGGATGTCCACGCAGTGCGCGACGAACGAACCGAACCTGTCGGCGATGTCTTCCACGGTGGTCGCGGTATCTTCCACGACATCGTGCAAGTACGCGACGACCTCGGCCTGTACACCGTAGGCCGATGCGATGTCAGCGACCGCGTCCAGGTGGAAGGAATAGGGCTCGTCCCCGTACTTCTGGTTGCCATGCCGCGCGATCGCGAAATTTCGGGCCTGGTCTTTCATATTATTGTGAACTGCGAAGTTGCCGGCGCCTCACCGCATGATGGCCCTACCGCGCGTACCCTGTCCAGCGCTAAACATGCCGGGTTTTACCGGTGCGCCCCGGTCACCAGCGGGCCTGCGCCGATAGGCGACAGGTCGTGCGGCGACAATTGGACAATTGCGCAATGCTGACCAATACTGTATATATGTACAGTATATTTGATAAGTTGGGGAATCTGCCCCCTCCCGTGCCTGTCACACGCCCCGGAGGCGGGGCGTGAGTTTGTGGCTGTGCCTGCGCTTCGAGCAACTGCCGCTGCAGTGCCTTGACCGCGGCGAGCAACACCCGGTCGCCGTGCTGGCGGCCCAGCGCGTGCTGCGGGCCAATGACTGCGCCGCAGCCCTGGGCGTGCGCCCGGGCATGGGCACCGCCACGGTGCGGGCCCTGACGGGGGACGAACCGGTGCAACTGCTGGAGCGCGACGAGGCCGCCGAGGCGCGCTGCCTGCAACAGCTGTGCTGCTGGGCCTATAGCATCACGCCTACCCTGCACACCTGGCGGCAGGACTGCCTGCAGCTGGAGATCGAGGGCTGCCTCGGCCTGTTCCGCGGGCTGGAAGCCCTGCTGGCGGAAGTTGCCGCCGGCATCGGCAGCCGCGGCTTCCACGCACGATGCGGCCTGGCGCCAACCCCCGGCGCGGCGTGGCTGTTGTCCTTTGCCGCAGGTGACGCCGCCACTGCCGTACAGCGCCCGCTCGAGGAGCGCCTCGGCCCGCTGCCGCTGAGCCTGCTGAGCGATTTCACCACAACGGTGGACTCCCTGCGCCGGGCGGGCCTGGAGCACTTCGGCGACATCCTCGCCCTCCCCCCCACGTCCCTTGGCCGGCGCTGCGGCAGTGACTTCGTGACATTCCTGCAACAGGTGCTGGGGCAGCGCGAGGATATACGCGAGGATTACCAGCCCCCCGCTACTTTCAGCGACGAGTACTGGTTCGGCTACGAGGTGAAAACCAACGACGAACTCATGCCGGCCATACAGCGCCTGCTGCAGTCACTGTGCCGCTTCCTGCGCAATACCCAGCTGCGCAGCAGCGAGATCAACTGGCGCCTGGTCGGCATCGACCAGAAACTGCGCGACGTGCACGTATGCAGCGCCAGCAGCCATAGCGACTGGGAAAGCTGGTACCGGCTCAGCCGCATCCGCTTCGAGCGCCTGGAGCTGGACGGCGGGGTGGAGGGGCTGGTGCTGGAGTGCGACAGTCTGCTGCCGGGACAGCTCGACAACATCGACCTGTTCAGCCCGCGCAACCAGCGCGAGCCCCTGGCCGCGCTGCTGGACAGGCTGCGCAACCGCCTCGGTTTGCAGGCCATCGAAAAGGTCGGCTGCCGCGATGAGCACCTGCCGGAACTGGCGGTATTTGTCAGCAGCGACCAGAACAGCACCGACGGGCAGGTACCGAGGCCCTGTGCGCAGCGGCCGTTCTGGCTGATGCCGCAGCCGCAGCCACTGCGCCAGAGCGGCGAGCGCCTGTACTTCAGCGGGCCACTGGAACTGCTTTACGGCCCGGAGCGTATCGAGGACAACTGGTGGCGCGAGCCGGTGAGCAGGGACTACTACATCGCCGCCAGCGGCTCCGCGCACTATTGGATCTTCTGTGAGCGCAGCAGCCGCCGCTGGTATATCCAGGGCGTATTTGCCTGAAACGGTTTACGGCACCAGGTTGCGCAGGCAGTCCAGGGCTTCCTGCGCGCGCCCGGCGGGAACGAACACGTGATCGTGGTACCAGGCGGCCACCACGTTGGCGCTGATGCCCGCCTGCGCCAGCGCGCCGGAGACCGCCGCGGTCAGGCCCACCGCCGCCAGCGAGGAGTGCACCTGCAGCGTGATGCAGCTCATCGGCGCATCGACGGGGAATCCCGCGCCCGCAGCGATCCCGCGCTCCAGCACCAGGGTCAGGCCCTCCTGCTCGCGAAACGTGGCCAGCGGATCCAGCTGCAGATAGTCCCCCGGGGCGCCGTCGGCGACCGTACAGAAAACATATTCCTGCCCGAGCAACTGCGGTGACAGGCCGGCCAGCAATACCGCGAGGTCGCGCTCGCCCTGTTCAGCGGACATTCTGTGCCGGTTTCTCCAGTTCGTAGATCGCCTCCGCGACGCTCTCCATGCGCGACTCCAGCAGCGCCTGGGCATCGTAGAGGCCGCGGTTGTAGAAGAACGGGCCGATTTCCTCGGCGAAGAAATCCAGCAGGAAGCCCGCGTCGAACTGGCCGATGTCCTGCTCCAGCTCCTGGTGGAAGTAAAGCTGGATGCGGCGGCAGATGGCCTCGCGCTCTTCCTTGTTGAATTTGATGTCCGCCATCGCAAACTCCTGTCGGTACCGGGCCGCCTGCGTCAGTCGACCTCGAAAATACCGGTGGCCCGGTCATTGAGGCTGCGGGTGTTGTTCTCGCGCCAGTAGTCCTCGATACCCTGCGGGCCGCGATTCTCCGCCCACCTGGTCAGTGTGGGTCGCTCGCCCTGCAGTTCATAGCGGGGTACGGCGTAACCGCAGGAGGTCATGACCAGTTCGAGATCGAGCAGGAACACCTGGCGCGCGCCGGGGTGATCGGGAAAAAGGTCGATCAGGTCCTGCCAGGCCGCATCGCGCGGGTGCACCGCCGACGCACGGCCGTACAGGCGCAGGATGAGCGGCTGCTTGTCGAAGGAGCAGAACATGATGGTCATGCGCCCGTTCTCCAGCACATGGGCGGCGGACTCGTTGCCGCTGCCGGTGAGGTTCAGCCAGGCGACGCGGCCGGCATCGAGAATCCGCAGGCTGTCCATGCCCTTGGGGGACACGTTGACATAACCCTCGGCGCCGGCGGTACCAACGAAGAACAGGTGCTGGTTCTCGATAAACGCGGTCAGCTTGTCGTTCAGCTGTTCAAACTTCTCCGCCACGGTGTACTCTCCTGTCGCGTGCAGACTGCACGTCACTTATAGCGCGGATCACTCCTGCACGTCCACGTAGGCCTGCGGCGTGAATCGCGGCGTGCAGACCGCAAGGAATACCAGGTCCTCGGCGCCGGGATTGCTGATACGCTGGCGCGCGCCCGGTGGTATGGTGACGACGTCGCCCGGCCCTACCCCCCGCGGCTCCAGTCCGTCGACCTCGACGATACCACTGCCGCGCAACAGCACGTAGCGCTCCGTGATCCCCTGCAGCAGATGCCAGCGCGTCTTTTGTCCCGGCGCCACCCGCGCCTGTGCTATCGAGACCGCCGGATCGGCATCGCTGTTGCTCAACTCGTTGATGAAGCACCCCTCCTCGAAAAAATACTCACCCGCGGGGTCGTAGATACTGATGTTCGCTTTCATTGACAGCTGCCTGCTACTGACTGCTCGCTACCGGGTCGGGCTTCATTAGCCAGCGTTAAGTCCCGGCGCAGCGCACTCGGTAAACTGCCGCTCAGGAAGAGACGACATACTTGAGCACGGCGGCCACCGCGAGACAGGCGATGCCGACCACGTCCACGATCATCACCCTGTGCAGCGCCTCGTTGTAGCCGCCGACCTGGAAGAGGAAGAACAAAAAACCCACCATCGACACGCCTGCCATCACCATGGCCGCGCCCTGGTAGAGCGGCGCGAATAGCGAGAACAGCACAAAGCCACCGACGATACCGAACAACAGGGCCCGGTGCCGCAACAGGATTTCCAGGTCACTGCCGGGGGTGGCGATGCCGTAGGCCTGCGACAAGCGCTCGGCCGACAGGACACCCAGCACCGGCAGGAAATTAATCACACCGACAGCCAACAACAGTATCGTGATTGCCTTACTCATTTGCTGTGTCCGTACTCGCGCTCCACCTTCGCCACGCGAATCTGGTAACGGTGGAAGTAGGTTGTACGGCCCATTTCATGTTCCAGCCGGTGCTCGGCGTGGGCGCGCCAGCGCCGGATCGCCTCCTGCGACTCCCACAGCGACAGGGACAGCAGCTTGCCATCCTCGTACAGGCTCTGGAAGCGCTCCACCGAGATGAAGCCCTGGATCTTCTCCACCTCCTCGCGCATTTTCTGCGCGTGCTCGAGGTAGGCGTCCTGGTACTGCGGGTCAGGCCAGGTCTCGAACGTGACGATGTACACCGGCGCGGGCTCCTCAGGTCCCGCTCGCCGGCAGAGCCGTTACCGGTGCGATGGGCCCGGCAGCGCCCTCCTGCCCCGGTTGCGACAGTGCATGGGGCCACCGCTCGGCGCCATGGTGGAGGCCGCTAAACGCGCTCTCGCCGAGATACTCCGCCTGCAGCGCTGTGCACAGGCCTGCACCGGGTTGCCCTTGTCCGGCCATGCATGCCTCCCTGGCAATGACCGCAGCGGGATGCCGCGGCCATAGCGGGGCAGTATAGCCCATCGACCGGTTGGCAATACCACGGCAGGGGCGCGACAGGCCTTGAGGCGCCATTTGGCGGGTGCTAGTGTTCCCACACTCATAGTAGGAGATTTCCCCATGGTCAGGCTCGTCCGGACCCTCGCCGCCGCCGCGCTCATCACTCCACTCTTCGCCTGCCAGGACGAGCCGCCGCGGGACACCAGCCCCGGCAGCCAGGGCAACACGCCCGCCACCGCGGCCACCATCGCGGCCAATCGCGCGGTGGCGCAGTCGCTTGACCTTGCAGACCCGCGCGACTTCGAGGACGCCACCCGCGGCCTGATCGCGGCGCCCGATGCGCTGGTCGTCGAGGCGCCCCGCGGCAGGCCGGCCTGGGACATGCCTTCCTACGCGTTCATCGAGGGCGAGGCGCCGGATACCGTCAACCCCAGCCTGTGGCGCCAGGCCGCGCTGAACAACATCCACGGCCTGTTCGAGGTGACCGACGGCGTGTACCAGGTGCGCGGCTTCGATCTGGCCAACATGAGCATCATCCAGGGCGAGCGCGGCTGGATTCTGGTCGATCCCCTGACCGCGAAGGAAACCGCCCGCACCGCCATCGCCTTCGCCTTCGAGCACCTGGGCGAGCGCCCGGTCAGCGCGGTGATCTTCACCCACTCCCACATCGACCACTTCGGCGGCGCCCTGGCGGTACCGGGCCTGGAAGATGCCGAGATCTATGCGCCGATTGGCTTCATGGCGGAGGCCACGAGCGAAAACGTGATCGCCGGCACCACCATGAGCCGCCGCTCGATGTACATGTACGGCAGCCAGCTGGAACGCTCCCCGAGGGGACACGTGGGCTCGGGCCTGGGCAAGGGCCCGGCCATGGGCAGCCCGGGCATCGCCGAGCCCACCCACATCATCGATACCACCGGCGATGTACGGGTGATCGATGGCGTGGAATTCGTCTTCCAGAACGCACCGGGATCCGAGGCCCCCGCGGAACTGACCTTCTACCTGCCGCAGAAGAAGGCCTTCTGCGGCGCCGAGGTGGTATCGCGCAACATGCACAACCTGTACACACTGCGCGGCGCCAAGGTGCGCGACGCGCGCAAGTGGAGCGACTACATCGCAGAAGCCATCGACCTGTTCGGCGAAGCCGAGGTCTACTTCGGGAGCCACCACTGGCCGCTGTGGGGCAACGAGGCGATCATCGACTTTCTGAAGAAGCAGCGCGACGGCTACCGCTTCATCCACGACCAGACCCTGCGCCTGGCCAGCAAGGGCTACACCCCGCGGGAGATCGCCGAGGAACTGGAGCTGCCGGCCTCGCTGCGCAACAGTTTCCCCAACCGCGGCTACTACGGTACCCTGAAACACAACGCCAAGGCGGTGTACCAGCGCTACTTTGGCTGGTACGACGGCAACCCGGCGAACCTCGATCCGCTGCCGCCGGTGGAAGCCGGCCGGCGTTACGTGCGCGGCATGGGGGGCGCCGGAGCCGTGCTGGAGAAGGCGCAGCAGGCCTTCGACGACGGCGAATACCGCTGGGCCGCCGAGCTGCTCAACCACCTGGTGTTCGCCGAGCCGGACAATGGGGCGGCCAAAGCCCTGCTCGCGGCGAGCTACGACCAGCTCGGCTACCAGGCCGAGTCCGGGCCCTGGCGCGATGTCTACCTGACCGGCGCACTGGAACTGCGCCAGGGGCCGCCGACCCGGGGCGTGGGCCTGGCCAACGCAGGCGACATGCTGCGGGCGACGCCGCTGGATGAGTTCTTCCAGGTCGTGGCGGTGATGCTCAACGGCCCGGAGGCCGACGGCAAGGCCTACACCATCAACTTCGAGTTTACCGACCTGGGCGAGGTGCACGTACTACAGCTGGAAAACGCGGTGCTGCACCACAGTTCGGGCCGGGCCGCGCAGGACGCCGACGCCACCGTCAGCATCACCCACGACCTGTTCGTGAAACTGCTGACGCGGCAGGCCGGAGCCCGCGAGATCCTGTTCTCCGACGAGGTAGGCGTGCAGGGCAGCGAAGTGGACCTGCTGCGCTTCTTCGCGCTACTGGATACGCCGGACGAGACCTTCAACATCGTCACGCCGTAAAGCGTGACCGTCAGGGCGACAGCCCCAGCTCGCGCAGCAGTGGCGGCCGGATCAACCGCGTCCAGGTGGCGTAGCCGCGCGCGCTCAGGTGCAGGCCGTCGAAGGTGTAATTGCGCGCATCCGGTTCACCCGACTGCCCGAGCAGCGCCGCTCCCGTGTCGATAACATGCAGGTTGTCGTCCGCAGCGCTCCACTGCTCGATCAGCGCGTTGGTTTCCCGCGCGATGTCCCACACCTGCCAGCGGCGTACCGAGGGCGTGATGGCGATGAAATAGACCGGTAGCTGTGGCTGCGCTGCGCGTACGGTCTTCACCAGCGCCTGATAGCTGGACAGCAGCACCTGCGGCGTCTTCGCCGCTTCCGGGGTGATATCGTTGGTGCCGGCGAACACCACCAGCGCCCGCGGCTGGTAGGCGTTGATCAGGCGTTGGGCATAATGCACCACATCGTTGAGCTTGGCGCCGCCGAAACCGTGCTGGATCACGGGTATGGGGGCCATGTCTTCGGCCAGCGTGCGCCACAGGCGGATGCT
>JAWVYG010000072.1:0-8271 GCA_033722815.1 Halioglobus sp. | reverse complement strand
TCGCCAGTCCCTGCTGCAGGTGGAACGCGAAATAGTCCGGGTAGAGGCGAATCGCCCGGTCATAGTGCGACGAGGCCTTGCCGTATTTCTTGTCGACAAAGGCCAGGTCGCCCTTCAGGCCGTGGAACTTCGCCTCCCGCGGCTGCAGTCGCAGTGCCTCGTCCACAAGGGTGTCAGCGCGCTGGTAGTTCTTCTCCTTCGCCGCCTCGAGGGCCTCGTCGTGGGCGTCGTAGGCGGCCTGGTCGGCCAGCAGCGGTGCCATGGCGCGGCGATAGCGTTCCCTGCCGTACTCCAGCCCGGCCCCGCCCAGGCGGGCGGCGGTCTCGCGGTTGCGCTCCACACGCTCCTGTGACGGCGGGTGGGAGGCGAACAGCCCCTCCAGCCAGCTTCTCTCGCGACCCTCGGACAGCGTCACGAAGGTCTGCTGCAGGTCGATCGCCGCGGCCGGGTTATAGCCGGCCTCGAACATGTACTCCATGCCGTACAGGTCCGACTCCAGCTCCGCCTCGCGCCCGTAGCGCGTGTGGATGAGCTGCGCACCCAGCATGGCGCCGCCGCTGATCAGGTCGCGGTAGTCACTTTTTGCTCCGGCAATCGTGGCCGCGATCAGGCCGCCCTGCAGCAGCATACCCCGCTCCTGGGCCTTGGCGCTGTGGCGCGCCGCCGAGTGCACGATCTCGTGACCGAGCACGGCCGCCAGCTCCGCCTCGCTGCCCATCTTTACGAGCAGCCCGCGGTTGATGGCCATCTTGCCCCCCGGCATCGCCCAGGCGTTGGGCACCGAGCTGTTGATCACCTCGATCTCGAAGGGCAGGTCGCGGTCCGCGACCGCAGCCAGGCGGTTGTTCACGCCGCGCACGTACTCGCTCACCTGCGGGTGCACGCGGTAATCCCCGCCCTGCACCTGCCGCGTGGGAAAATACGCCTGCTCGCCCATGCGTATTTCCTGAGTGGTGGAAATGAACTGCAGCTCGCGCTCGCCGGTGACCGGGTTGGTGCCGCAGGCCGCGAGCGCCAATGCGAGCAGCGCCGCGGCGACGGCCCGCACTACGGCTGCGCCTGACCTGTCGAGAATCATGAATGCTCCCCTCCCTGGAGTCCTAGACAAATGTCTGCGGGTAGAAATTGCCATGGAAACCGAACGGGATATGCGTCGACAGCGGGATCACAGCGACTTCATGCGCCATGTCCCGGGCATCAACGATAACCACTTCGCTGCGGCCCGTCGCATGGTTATAGACAACGGACACGAGGTAGCCGTCGTCCTCCGCCGCGGCTCCGGCGCGGGGCACGAAGTTGGCCTCCGAGGTAAAGCGACCCTCGCCGAAGTCGTGCAGTTTCAACTCGCCGGTCTGGTGGTCAATTTTCTGGTAGGCGTTGAAATTGTACGGCGTGCCGTTCTCGACAATCGTACCGAGCCAGGTATAGCGGTGCCGGGCCCCGGTACACGCACCGTGCCAGCTGGGGAACTCGCCCGCTACCGATCCCGCTACGGGATCACGGCGCGCCTCGCCGCTGTGCAGGTCGAGGGTAAAGCGCATGTAGCGCGCCCCGTTGGCAAGAAAATCGTAGTCATCCCCGCGCTCGATGAAGACGTCGGACAACGAGTCCATCACCAGCATATCGTCCACGCACAGCACGTCGATGTTGACCGCCTCGCCGTCCTCGAAGGCGTTGCCGAGGTGGAAGCCGAAGAAACTGTCGAACTCGAACTCGCGGACGATGTCGCCGTTGTCCAGGCGCAATACGATGACCTTGGTCTTTTCCGCCGGGTCGAAGTCGATCGACTCCATGATGCTGTTCAGGCCGAACAGGAAGCGCAGCGGGTGGCGCATGAACGCCGGGCACAGCACGAACACCGCGTGGTTCTCGGTAATCGCGAAGTCATGGCACATCGCGTAGTCACCGACGTACTGCGAGCGGTTGAACGCCATCGTGCCATCGGGGTCGACGCGGTAGAAGTGCAGCTTGGGCTTCGGGATGCCGAACACGCCGAAGCCGTACAGGCAGCCCGTACGCGGGTCCAGCCGCGGGTGGGCGCTGAACGGCTGGCGCTTACCCAGCGCGCCGTCGAAATCGTATTCACCCACCGTGTGCAGGTTCGCAGGGTCCAGCTCAAAGGGCTTGCCGCCCTCCCACAGGGCCAGCAGTTTGCCCCCGTGGTAGATGACATTGGTATTGGCGGCATTGCCGGGCGCGCGGAACATGTTCTTCAACATACCGCCGGGGATCTGGGTACCGACACCGCGGTACAGGATGCGCTGCGCCGCGCTCTCGCGCAGGAACTTCTCGGTGCGCACGTAGCGATTGCGAAAATGCGCCCTGCCGTCGCGCAGGGTAACCGCGTTGATCATGCCGTCGCCGTCGAACCAGTGCCCGAACTGCTGCTCGCCGATCTTGTTGCGGCCGACGCAGGTGAGAAACAGCGTGCCGCACAGGTCCTGCGGGATCTGGCCGCGAATATCCCCGGGCTCCACCCAGTAGGCGTTCTCTTCGTGCAGGGCCTCGTACCCCGCCAGTTCACAACCGGGCAATACTCTCGGCAGTTCGGGTAACACTCCCGGGAGGGACGCCTCGCTGCTCGCCGCAGTCATCGCTTCAGCCATATACGGATACCTCGCGGTCTGTGTCGTTCTCCCTTAATAGCACTCGCGGGCTGCCAGCGCCAGGCGAGCCGGAACCGCGCGCTCGCGGCACCTTACATGTAGATGATGATCAGCTCGTAGATCAGCACCGGACGCTCATCCTGCCCCACGACGTGGATGTGCTGCTCCTGGACCATCTTGGTCCCCTTCGGGGTGGCGGTCACCTCCTTCACACGGCTGCGCATGTGCAGGGAACTGCCCACGGGGACCGGGCCGGTGAAGCGCAGCTTGTCCGAGCCGTAGTTGAGGATATTGTTGTACCCGGTGATTTCCCAGCGCGGCTCGCCGCGCATCTTCGGCATCAGCACCAGGGTCAGGAAACCGTGGGCGATGGTCGTGCCGAAGGGGCTGTCGGTCTTCGCCTTCTCCGGGTCAGTGTGAATCCAGTACTTGTCACCGGTCAGCTCCGCGAACTGGTTGATCAGGTCCTGGGTGACCTCGACCTCACCGCTCCAGTCCCCGAACTCGTCCGATACCAGCGCCTGCAACGCGTCGATGTCCTGGTAGGCATACTGTTTCACGCTCGTGATCTCCTTTATTCCCCGCCGGCGAAAACGCAGCGCACCATGTTACACAGGATGCGGTGGGCCACCAATCGGAACATGGCTCAACCAGCTATACCAGGATGCCTTTCTCCGGTGACATAAACTGCCTAAGCCACTGAAAAACGGCACAATAACGCTCCCAAATTTGACCAGTAACGCCATTGCACCGGCGACCGCAGCCAATCGAGGAGTCATCATGCCCGAAGCAGTCATTGTAGAAGCAGTCAGAACGCCCATCGCCCGGGGCAAGCCAGGCGTCGGCGACCTCACCGATTTCCACGCCACGGAACTGCTCGCCCTGTCCTACCGCGAGATCCTGCAGCGCTCCGGGCTGGCGATGAACGAGGTGGACTACCTGGCCGCGGGCTGCGTGACCCAGGCCGGCGAGCAGGCGGGCAATATCGCGCGCAATGCCTGGCTGACCATGGGCAACGACTACAGCACCGGCGGCACCACCCTGGACAACCAGTGTGGTTCCGCACAGACCGCCAACCATGTCATCTCGGCGCTGATCGGCTCCGGCTCCATCAACATCGGCATCGCGGCGGGCGTGGAGTCCATGAGCCGCGTGGGCCTGGGCGCCAACGTCTACAACGGCCCGGGCTATTTCGTGCCGGAAAACTGGCCCTGGGATTCCACCCCGGACCAGTTCTCCAGCGCCCAGCGTATCGCCGACAACCGCGGCATCACCCGCGAGATGGCGGACGAACTGGCGTTCAACTCACAGGCCCGCGCCAAGCAGGCCTGGGAAGAGGGTCGCTTCGACCGCGAGGTGTTCAGCGTCGAGGCCCCCATCGTGGGCGAAGACGGCAAGCCGACCGGCCAAACCCGCACCGTCAGCCGCGACCAGGGCCTGCGCGACACCACCATGGAAGCGCTGGCCGGGCTCAACCCCGTGATGGAGGGGCAGATCCACACGCCCGGCAACTCCTCGCAGATCTCCGACGGCTCCGCAGCGGTACTGTGGATGAGTGCGGACGAGGCGAAAGCGCGCGGCCTCAAGCCCCGCGCGCGGATAGTCGCCGACTGCGTGGTCGGCACCAATCCCTATTACCTGCTGGACGGCCCGGTGGACGCCACCGCCAAACTGCTGCAGAAGACCGGCATGACCATGGCCGACATCGACCTGGTCGAGATCAACGAGGCGTTCGCCTCGGTGGTGCTGTCCTGGGCATCGGTGTACGAGGCCGACATGGACAAGGTCAACGTCAACGGCGGCGCCATCGCCCTGGGGCACCCCGTAGGCTCGACCGGCGCACGCCTGATCACCACCGCCCTGCACGAACTGGAGCGCTCGGACAAGACCACCGCACTCATCAGCATGTGCTGCGGTTCCTCCGTCGGCACCGGCACCATTATCGAACGCCTGTAATAAGGAGACATCCCATGGGAGATCTGACCGGTAAAGTCGCCGTCATCACCGGCGCCGGCCGCGGCCTGGGTCGCGAGGAAGCCATGCAGCTCGCGCGCCAGGGCGCCCGGGTGGTTATCAACGACATCAACCTGCCCGACGCCGAGGAGGCCGCGCAGGCCACCGTCGATGAGATCAAAGGCTTTGGCGGCGAGGCCATCGCCGTGTTCGGTGATGCCGCCGACTCGAACGATGCCGAGAACCTGATGAAGACCACGCTGGACACCTACGGCGACCTCAACATCATGGTCAACAACGCAGGTTTCTGCCGCGACAAGACCATCTTCGGCATGTCCGACGACGAGTTCGACTCCGTGGTGCGCGTCCATTTGCGCGGCCACTTCGTCAACATGCGCAACGCGACCGCCTACTGGCGCGACAGGGCCAAGGCCGGCGAACAAGTGTACGGCCGACTGATCAGCACGTCCTCCGAGGCAGCCATCTACGGTTCCGCCGGGCAACCCAACTACGCGGCCGCCAAGGCGGGCATCATCGCCATGGCCATGGGCGCCGCGCAGTTGCTCGACAAGTACGGCATCACCAGCAATGTCATCATGCCGCGGGCACTGACCGACATGACCGCCGGCGGCCAGACCGCCGAGATGTTCGCGCCGCCCGAAGACGGCAGCTTCCACATGTTCGACCCGGCCAACGTGGCGCCGCTGGTGGGCTACCTGGCCTCCCCCGAGGCGGGGCGCATCTCCGGGGAAGTGATGATCGTGTGGGGCAACGAAGTGTCGGTCCTGCAGCGACCGAAGTCGCTGGACGCCGTGGTGAATCCAAAGGGCGCGGCAAAATGGGAAGTGGAGGACCTGCACTCGGCCCTCTCCTCGCACTACAACGACGATTACGTGTCAGTGTGGGGCGGCTATTCGGTACCGCCGTTCTAGCCTGACCCGGTAGCCGCTGCCCGCGGGTAACCGGGGGGTCAGCCCGTGTTCAGGTTGTCGACCGTGGACAGCTGTGGTTCGTTGGCCGCGAGCGGCAGCGGCTCACCCGCCAACAGCACGCGCTCCACCTCTTCGGCCGTCAGCGGCTTGCTGAAATAGTGGCCCTGGTACAGGTCGCAGCCCTGCTGGCGCAGGAACGCCAACTGGCTGTCGGACTCGACACCCTCGGCCACGATGGTCTTGCCCAGGCTCCGCCCCATCGCCAGGATCGAGGCGACGATAGTCTCGGCGTTATAGCGCGCCCCCAATTCCTCCACGAAACACTTGTCGATCTTCAGCGTATCGAAGGACAGCTGGTGGATGTGCCCCAGGGACGAGTAGCCGGTGCCGAAGTCGTCCAGCGCCAGGCTGACGCCGATAACCTTGAGGCTGGCCAGCATGGCCTCTGACTTGGCGTAGTCGTCGATCAACAGGTTCTCGGTGATCTCCAGCTCCAGCGCAATCGGTTCGATGCCGGACTGCGCGATGGCACGTTCGACGGCGTCGCACAGGTCCGAGTAGATTACCTGGTGCGGCGACACGTTGACCGCCACCTGCTCGATGGGCAGTCCCTGCGACTGCCAGGCCGCCAGCTGACGGCAGGCCTGGTTCAGGGCGAATTCACCGATATCCTGAATGAGGCCGATGTCCTCGGCGATAGGAATGAAGCGCGAGGGGCTGATCCAGCCGAAGCGCGGGTGGTGCCAGCGCACCAGCGCCTCCACGGAGTGCACGAGGTGGGTGCTCGCATCGACCTTGGGCTGGTACACCATCTGCAGCTGGCCCATCCTGACGGCGCGGGTCAGCTCCTGGCCGAGCTCGTAACGCTCGTTGAGTTCGGTGTTCATCGACTCTTCGAACAGGCGGTAGCCGCTGCCCGGCTGCGCCTTGGCGCGGTACATGGCGAGGTCCGCGTTCTTGAGCAGGTCCTCCGCACTATCGCCGTCGCCCGGGTACAGGCTGATGCCGAGGCTGATGTCCAGCGTGAAATCCTGCTTCTGTATGGTGAAAGGGCGCGTGAAGAGATCGATCAGCCCGTCGGTGATCCTGACGATATCGGAGGGGTCCTGCAGCCCCGGCAGTGCGAAGGCGAACTCGTCCCCCGAGAGGCGGGCCACCGTATCCGATTGGCGCAGCAGGCTGCCAAGGCGCTCGGCGGCCTCCTTGAGCACCTGGTCGCCGTAGTGATGTCCCAGGGTGTCGTTGACGAACTTGAAGCGGTCCAGGTCTGCGTAGATCACGCAGAGCTGGCTGCCTTCGCGCATCGCCTGGCGCACGTGCTGCCGCAGCCGGTCGAGGAACAGCAGGCGATTGGGCAGACCGGTCAGGGTATCGAAATGGGCATGCTCGTACAGGCGCTGCAGGCGGTCTACCGATGACAGCGCTACGGTCAGACGACTGATGATGTCCCCGGTCCGCTCCAGGAGATGCTGATCAAAGCCCCCGGCCTCGCGCTCGTCGAGGCAGACCACGCCGTAGACCCGGCCGTCGAGGCTCAACGGATGCAGGCGCAGTTCCTCTACTCCCTCCCTGAAACACGGCTCCAGGCAGGCGTAACGCGAGCGCCGGGCTGCGTGCACGAGACCATCCTCATCCGCCACCGCAACCCGCAGCTGCGCGTCGGCGTGCACGCGCTGCGTCTCGACACAGTCCGCCAGCCCCGGCTGGTAGGTAAACAGTTGCGCGCTGTTGTTCAATTCTCCCGGCTCGAACAGCAGCACGCCAAACAGCTCGACGCCGAGCACCTCCGGAACCTGGCGCACGATCGACTCGGCTACCTTGAAGCGATCGGGCTGCGACAGCAGGATGCTGTCTATCTGCGACATCGCCGTCAGGAAGGCGAACTGGCTGCCCAGCCTCCCGGCCATACCGTTGAAGGAGTCGGCGAGGTCCTCGAGCTCGTCGCCCGTGCTGAGATCGACGCGCGCATCGAAATCGCCGTCGCCCAGCTTCAGGGCGCCCTGGCGCAGGTGCGACAGGGGGCGCAGGCGTTTGCGCGTCTGGCGCATGACCACGAACAGCACGTTGAGCAACCCCAGCATCACCGCCGCGGGGAACAGCCAGCGAAATACATCGATCGCCTTGAAGATGGAAGCCCCCTCCTCCACGGTTATCACCGTCCACATCGGCGCGATGAAACGCGAGGGCAGGAATATATCACTGGCGTAGGCGTAGACGGCCTCCCCCTCGGCGGTCTCCCACTTGAGCCGGTCGCCGACGATGCTGTCCTCGCGCAGGGCGCGCAAGCCGGGCAGGAAAGGCATGGCTTCGGCCGAACAGTACAACTCCACCGCGCCATCGAACACACAAAAGCTCGTATAAAGCGGCTGGTCGAGGTTGTCGCCAAACAGGAAATCGCGCCTGAGCAGCGCCGCCAGCGCAGGCACGTCCGGGGCCGGCGCCGACACCTCCAGCCAGATCTCCCTGCTGTCGTCGCGCCGCGTCAGGAAGGGCTTGTCCTCACGGGAATGGGACGGCTTGGGTCCGGGGGCCGCGTAGCTGTCGGGCGCCACCTCGCCCGCGACCAGGAACAGGTCGCCGACGGCATCCCTGGCGACAATGCCCTGCATCTTCTGCATCAGGTCGTGCTGCAGCTTCCGGGTGTCCCAGGACTCGACATACAGGCCCTTCTGCAGGTCGCGCAGCTGCTCACTGCTCTGCAGCAGGCGCTGCACCAGGTAGCTGCCGTTGAAGCGGGTGGCGTCGCGCAGGCGCACGTAGCCCTGGTCCTCGAGTATCGA
>JAWVYG010000071.1:0-8332 GCA_033722815.1 Halioglobus sp. | reverse complement strand
GCGCTGGTTCGACTGCGGGACGCAGACGCGCAGCTGGTGGCGCAGTCCACCGTGGCGCGTGCGCTGGGTGACGGCTTTATCGTCGCATTGAACCTGGCGCCTACCACGCCCGACTGGCTCAGCGATTACGGTGCGCAACCGATGAAGCTGGGCCTGGACCTCAGCGGCGGCGTGCACTTCAAGCTCGAGGTGGACGTCGATAGCGCGGTAGCCCGGCGCATGGAGTTCTATGTCAACGACACCAAGCGCGCACTGCGCGAGGCGAAGATTCGCGGGCGCGTGAGTCTCGACGACCGCGGCCGGCTGGAGACCCGCTTCAGGACCGAGGACGCCCGGGAGCGTGCGCGGGCGCTGATCGCCGAGAACAGCCCCGAACTCGTGCTCGACCGCGTCGACGAGGAGGATGCGTGGAAGCTCTACGGCGCGATGACCGAGCAGACGCGCAAGGAGATCGCCGATTACTCGGTGAACCAGAACCTCACCACGCTGCGCAACCGCGTCAACGAGTTGGGCGTGTCCGAGCCGCTGGTGCAGCGCCAGGGACAGAGCCGTATCGTGGTGGAGCTGCCCGGCATCCAGGATACCGCCGAGGCCAAGCGCATACTGGGCAAGGTGGCGAACCTGGAGTTCCGCCTGGTCGCGCGCAGCGATGCGCCGCCCTCCGAGAAACAGCGTTACGACTATCGCAGCCCGGACCGGGCCGGCATCAGCGAGTGGCTGGAGCGCGACATCATTATCACCGGTGAGCGGGTGAATAACGCGCAGTCCAACTTCGACCAGAACAGTCGCCCCGTGGTGAATATCAGCCTGGACAGCGAGGGCGGCATGCACATGTCGCGCGTGACGCGCACCAACGTCAAGCGCCGCATGGGCGTGTTGTTCATCGAACGCAAGTACCGCACCCGCTACGAGACCGCCGAGGACGGCACCGAGATCGTGGTCAAGGTGCCCTACGACGAGAAAAAGCTGCTGACGGCGCCGGTCATCAACGAACCGCTGGGGGCCAACTTCCAGATCAGCGGGCTGGACAGCCCGCTGGAAGCGTCTGAGCTGGCACTCATGCTGCGCGCCGGTGCGCTGGCCGCGCCGGTCAGCTTCGTGGAAGAGCGTACCGTGGGGCCATCGCTGGGCGCCGAAAACATCCGCCTCGGCGTCAAGTCGGTGCAGATCGGGCTGGTGCTGGTCGCGCTGTTCATGGTGCTCTACTACCGCGTTTTCGGCGTCGCCGCCGTGATCGCGCTGAGTTGCAATCTCGTGCTGCTGGTATCGGTGATGTCGATACTGGGCGCCACACTCACGCTGCCCGGTATCGCGGGCATCGTCCTGACCGTCGGTATGGCGGTGGATGCCAACGTGTTGATCTTCTCGCGCATTCGCGAGGAGTTGCGCAACGGGCTATCGCCGCAGATGGCGATACACGCGGGCTTCGAGCGGGCCGTGGCGACGATTCTCGACGCCAATATCACCACACTGATCGTCGCCGTGATCCTGTATGCCGTGGGCACCGGGCCCGTGAAGGGATTCGCGATCACCCTGTCGGTCGGCATCGTGACCTCCATGTTCACCGCTATCATGGGCACCCGGGCGCTGGTCAACCTCATCTATGGCGGGCGCCGCGTGAGGACGTTGTCAATCGGCACACAGGCAGCCGTCGCGGGGAGCAAGTAGCATGAACACGATCAATTTCATGGGCCAGCGCAGGCTTGCGACCGGGTTGTCCATCCTGCTGTTGCTGGCATCCATCGGCTCCCTGTTCGTCAATCAGCTCAACTGGGGCCTGGACTTCACCGGCGGCACGCTGGTGGAGGTCAATTACGACGCTTCCGCGGACCTGTCCGCCGTGCGCCAGACCCTGGAGGCCGCCGGCTACGAAGGCGCCGTGGTCGTCAGTTTCGGCAGCGACCGCGACGTGCTCATCCGGCTGCCCCAGGGCTACTCCGACGAGCAGGGTGCGGCGTTGCTGAAGTCCCTGCAGGACGCCTACCCCGGTACCGTCGAGCTGCGGCGCATCGAGTTTGTCGGGCCCCAGGTCGGTGACGAGCTGCGCGAGCAGGGCGGCCTCGCCATGTTACTGGCGCTGGCGGTGGTGATGCTGTACATCGCCTTCCGCTTCCAGTTCAAGTTTGCCGTGGGCGCTGTGGTGGCCCTGGTCCACGACGTGCTGATCACCCTCGGTTTCTTCTCCGTGATGGGGCTCGAGTTCGACCTGACCGTACTCGCCGCCCTGCTGGCGGTCATCGGATATTCGCTCAACGACACCATCGTGGTGTCCGATCGCATCCGCGAGAATTTCCGCAAGATTCGGCGCGCGGAGCCCGTCGAGGTGATCAATATATCCCTTACCGAGACCCTCGGCCGCACCCTGGTGACGTCACTGACCACCCTGCTGGTGCTGGCCGCGCTGGCGCTGTTTGGCGGCGAGATCATCCACGGTTTCGCCATCGCACTGATCGTGGGTGTTGCCATCGGTACCTACTCCTCGATCTATGTCGCGGCAAATGTGCTGCTCGCCATGGGCGTCAACAAGGAAGACCTGATGATCCCGGTCAAGGAAGGTGCCGACCAGGAGGAACTGGCGCCCTGAACGCCCCGTGGTACCGCGTTAACCCGCGGCTCCTGTTGCTGCTATAATCGCGCGCCCAGTCGCCCCCTGCCGGAAGTTGTCCATGGAACCGATGATCAATATCGCGCTGCGCGCCGCCCGCAAGGCCGGTGAGAATATCGTCCGCGCATCCGACAACCTCGATCATTACGAGGTGATGGCAAAGGGCGTCAACAATTTCGTCACCGAGGTCGATATCAAGGCCGAACAAGAGGTGATCTACCACCTGCAGAAAGCCTACCCGGACCATGCCGTGCTCGGGGAGGAGGGCGGCCTCCACGGCAGCGAGGATGCAGAGTACTGCTGGGTGGTGGATCCGCTGGACGGCACCACGAATTTCATTCACGGCATCCCGCACTACGCCGTATCGATCGCCTGCCTGCACCGGGGCAAACTGGAACACGCGGTGATTGTCGACCCGGTGCGGCGCGAGGAGTTCACGGCCTCGCGCGGCCGCGGCGCCCAGCTCAACGGGCGGCGCATGCGCGTGAGCAAGCGCGACAGCCTCGACGGTGCGCTGCTGGGTACCGGCATTCCCTACCGCGATCACCATGACGAAAAACTCGCCGCGTACAGCGAATCCATGCAGCAACTGGCGGGGCAGTGCGCGGGAATCCGGCGCGCCGGTGCGGCCTCGCTGGACCTGGCCTACGTCGCCGCCGGTCGCCTCGATGCCTTCTGGGAGATCGGCCTGTCGCAATGGGATATCGCCGCGGGCGCACTCTTGGTCCGGGAGGCCGGGGGTCTCGTTGCCGACATCGATGCCTCGGACAACTACATGGAGTCGGGCAATATCGTCTGTGGCAATCCCAGGTGCTTCAAGGCGGTGCTGAAAATCGTCAAACCGCTCCTGTCCTAGGCGGGCCTGCCCATGGAAGTGGAAAACATCCGGATCGTGCTGGTCAATACCAGTCATCCCGGCAATATCGGCGGTACCGCCAGGGCTATGAAGAACATGGGCCTGCAGCAGTTGTACCTGGTCGCCCCGCGGGAGTTTCCGCACCGCGAGGCCAGCTGGCGCGCCGCCTCGGCGCAGGATGTGCTGGATCGGGCGGTGGTGACGGACTCGCTGCAGGAGGCCATAGGCGATTGCCAGTTCGTGGTGGGTACCAGTGCGCGCTCCAGGCGCATTCCCTGGCCGCTGCTCGACGCCAGGGGCTGTGCGCGGCAGGTTGCCGCGCACTCGGTCGGAGAGCAGGTCGCCGTGCTCTTCGGGCGCGAGGACAGGGGCCTGACGAACGACGAGCTCAAGCTGTGCAACCTGCACCTGAATATCCCCACCTCGGAATCATACAGCTCGCTCAACCTCGCCATGGCGGTGCAGATCGTGTGCTACGAGCTGCGCATGCTCGAAGTAGGCGACGCCGCGCCGCAGCGCGAGGACGAACAGTGGGACACGCCATTTGCCAGCGCCGAGAACATGGAGCGCTTTTACGTTCACCTGGAGCAGACGCTGACCCGGCTGGAATTCCTCGACCCGGCGGCGCCGCGGCAGCTGATGTCGCGCCTGCGGCGCCTGTACAGCCGCGTGCGGCTGGATGAAATGGAGCTGAATATCCTGCGCGGAATCTTGACAGAGACGGGCAAGTGGATAGATAGGGCTCGAGAAAAGTCGGCTAAGTAATTGAAAGTATTGGGTATGCTCCAAGCCAATAACCCATCGGCGTGCTAGGTTATATAATTGACTAAAATAGTCGGTTATTGCATACTTTGCATCCGAAGAGTTTCAGGCAGGAGAAAATCATGCGACTGACAACAAAAGGTAGGTATGCGGTAACTGCGATGCTCGATCTCGCTCTTCACGGGACGGAACGACCGGTGAGCCTGGCGGATATCTCCGGCCGGCAATCCATTTCACTGTCCTACCTGGAACAGCTCTTCGCCAAGCTGCGCCGCAACGACCTCGTCAGCAGTGTGCGCGGCCCCGGCGGAGGTTATCGCCTGAGTCGCGGCGGGCACGAGATCTTCGTAGCCCAGATCATCGACGCCGTGAACGAAACGGTGGACGCGACCGGGTGTGGCGGCAGCAGCGACTGTCGGCAGGGAGAGGTTTGCCTCACGCACCACCTGTGGTGTGACCTCAGCGATCAGATCCACAGTTTCCTGAGCGGCATCAGCCTGGCGCACCTGGTGGAGCGCCGCGAGGTGCAAAGCATATCTGCGCGCCAGGAAGCGCGCTCACAACAGCCTGACGACACGCTCTCGGTCGCGGAAGTGTGACCTGACCGCGAGCTGAACTGGAGTACCGCACAGAATGGACAAGCCGATTTATCTCGATTACCTGGCAACGACACCCGTGGATCCGCGCGTGGTGGAAAAAATGGTGTCCTGCCTGTCCGCGGAGGGCAACTTCGGTAATCCCGCGTCGCGCTCGCACCTGTACGGCTGGAAAGCGGAGGAGGCGGTGGAGAATGCGCGCCGCCAGGTCGCGGACCTGATCAACGCCGACCCGCGCGAAATCGTCTGGACCTCGGGCGCTACCGAGTCCGACAACCTCGCCATCAAGGGCGTGGCCCACTTCTACCAGAAGAAGGGCCGGCACATCGTGACGTCCAAGACTGAGCACAAGGCGGTGCTGGACACCTGCCGTCAGCTGGAGCGCGAGGGCTACGAGGTCACCTACCTCGATCCCGATAGCGGGGGCATCATCTCGGCCGAGGCGATAGCCGCCGCCCTGCGCGAGGACACCATCCTGGTCAGCATCATGCATGCCAACAACGAAATCGGCACGATCAACGATATCGCCGCGATCGGCGAGGTGACGCGCAACGCCGGCGTGCTGTTCCACTCCGACGCCGCCCAGAGCGCGGGCAAGATCGAGATCGATATGGAGCGCATGAAAGTCGACCTGCTGTCCATGTCGGGGCACAAGATGTACGGCCCCAAAGGGATAGGTGCGCTGTTCGTGCGGCGCAAGCCGCGGGTGCGGCTGGAGGCCCAGATGCACGGTGGTGGCCACGAGCGCGGCATGCGTTCGGGCACGCTGCCGACCCACCAGATCGTGGGCATGGGCGAAGCGGCCCGGATCGCGAAGGAGGGCATGGCCGAGGAGGCGCAGCGCCTGCGCGGATTGCGGCAGCGCTTCTGGGAGGGCATCAAGGATATCGAGGAGGTCCACATCAACGGCGACGAGGAGCAGCGGCTGCCCGGCGCCATCAATATCAGCATCGCGTTCGTCGAGGGCGAATCGCTGATCATGTCTCTGAAGGACCTGGCGGTTTCCTCTGGATCCGCTTGTACCTCGGCCAGCCTGGAGCCGTCCTATGTGCTGCGCGCCCTGGGATTGAACGACGAGCTGGCCCACAGTTCGCTCCGTTTCAGCTTTGGCCGCTTCACCACGGAGGAAGACGTGGACACGGCGGTGGCCCAGCTGCGCGGTGCAGTAGAGAAGCTGCGTGAGTTGTCGCCCCTGTGGGACATGTACCAGGACGGCGTTGATCTTGACACGATTGAATGGGCGGCCCACTGACACGGGCCCCGGGAGAGGAAAAATGGCTTACAGCGAAAAAGTACTGGACCACTACGAGAACCCGCGCAATGTCGGCAAGCTGGATGCGGGCGATGACAACGTGGGGACCGGGATGGTCGGCGCGCCGGCCTGTGGCGATGTCATGCGCCTGCAAATCAAGGTCAACGACGACGGCGTCATCGAGGACGCCAAGTTCAAGACCTATGGCTGCGGGTCGGCGATTGCATCCAGTTCCCTGCTGACGGAATGGGTCAAGGGCAAGAACCTGGATGAGGCGGAGCAGATTCGCAATACGGAGATAGCCGAGGAGCTGGCGCTGCCGCCCGTGAAGATCCACTGTTCGGTGCTGGCGGAGGATGCGATCAAAGCGGCGATACAGGACCTGCGCGAGAAACAGGGCGGCGGCGAATGAGCGTAAGCCTCACAGAGGCCGCGGCGCGCCACATTGCCGGCCAGCTCGAGTCCCGCGGGCACGGGTTGGGCATCCGGCTGGGCGTAACCACCTCGGGCTGTTCGGGCATGGCGTATGTGCTCGAGTTTGTCGACGAGCAACAGCCGCAGGATGAGGTGTTCGAGGATCACGGGGTACGCGTCTTCATCGACCCCAAGAGCATGGTGTACCTGGATGGTACCGAATTGGACTTTGTGCGCGAGGGATTGAACGAAGGCCTGCAGTTTCGCAATCCCAACGTATCGGCGGAATGCGGCTGCGGAGAGAGCTTCACCGTCTAGCGCGGTGCGGCGCTCCCGCCATGACCTCTTCCTCCTACGACTTCAGGGGCAATTTCTTCGAGTTATTCGGTCTGCCGGTGGCGTTTGCCATCCGCAGGGATGCGCTCGGCGATCGCTACCGCCAATTGCAGGGCGAGCTGCACCCGGATCGTTTCAGCAATGCTTCACAACATGAGCAAAGGCTGGCGATCCAGTACTCGGCCAGGGTAAACGAAGCTTACGAGGTACTGCGGCGCTCCCTGTCGCGGGCCCTGTACCTCCTGGAACTCCAGGGCTTGTCGCAGGAAGAGATTTCGCGGCAACAGATAGACGGCGGCTTCCTGATCACCCAGATGGAGCTGCGGGAAAAACTGGAGAGCCTGGCGGAGCTGGTGGATCCGGACGAAGTGCTGGAGCACCTGCTGGCGGAAATCCAGGACGACCTCGCGCAGGAGGAAGCAGCCTTTGGCCGCGCCTTCGAGGCGGCAGATTTCGATGCGGCCGCGGCTGCGTGCGTGAAAATGCAGTATCTCGACAAGCTACTGAAAGAAGCGGAGCTGGCAGAAGCCGACCTACTGGACGAATAGAACGCGTTATGGCCCTCCTGCAGATTTCCGAACCCGGACAGTCACCGCTGCCGCACCAGGTCAAGCGCGCGGTCGGCATCGACCTTGGCACCACCAATTCCCTGGTGGCGACGGTGCGCGGCGGCCGCCCCGTGGTGCTGGCAGCCGAAGACGGCTCCGTCATGCTGCCATCGGTCGTGAATTACACGGACCCCGGCACACCGGTTACCGGTGAGGCCGCGCGCGCCAGGGCTGCCGCCCATCCCGCGGACACGCTGGTGTCGGTCAAGCGCTTCATGGGGCGCGGCCGCTCGGATGCGCTGGACGATGCGCGCCGGGCTCACTACCGGCTGCTCGACGACGACGCCGGCATGGTGCGTTTCGCCACCAGCTCGGGCGAATTTACCCCGGTGGAGGTATCTGCCGACATACTGCGTGAGCTGCGGCAGCGGGCGGAATCCAGCCTCGGCGGCGACATTGCCGGCGCGGTGATCACGGTGCCGGCGTATTTCGACGAGGCCCAGCGGCAGGCGACCAAGGACGCGGCGACGCTTGCCGGTATCAACGTGCTGCGGCTGCTCAACGAGCCCACCGCGGCCGCGGTGGCCTACGGGCTCGATACCCGCGAGCAGGGCGTGATCGCAGTCTACGACCTGGGCGGCGGCACCTTCGACATTTCCATCCTGCGCCTGCACCAGGGCGTCTTCGAGGTGCTCGCGACCGGGGGCGATACCGCGCTGGGTGGCGACGACCTCGACAATGTACTCGCGGACTGGGTCGTCGACGAGGCGCAGCTGGAGGATCTTTCTCCCGGGCAGCACCGCCATTTGAAGGCGCTGTCCAGGTCTGCCAAGGAACAGTTGTCCGATCTCGAATCGGTGGATATCGACCTGGGCCTGCTGGGTGCGGAGGGGCAGACGCTGTCCCTGGCGCGCGCGGATTTCGAGGCGATGATCCAGCCGCTGGTCAAACGCACCCTGCGCG
>JAWVYG010000070.1:0-8428 GCA_033722815.1 Halioglobus sp. | reverse complement strand
GTGGTAGGGATCCTGCCCCAGTATTACGACCTTAACGCGGTCAACCGGCGTGTGACTGAAGGCGTTGAAGAACTCATCGCCGGGTGGAAATATGCGCTTGCCGGCGCGCTTTTCGCGGGTGAGGAAGCCGCGCAGCTTCTCCATGTAGGGTTGTTCGAACTCATCGGCGAGCAGCGCCAGCCAGCTGGGTTCAAGTCGCACCGCCCTGGGGCTGCCGGCTGCCATCGTTTGTTCAGTTGCAGGCTGCGGTCAGCACGACATTCTCGTACAGGCGCAGTGACTCGGGCTCGACGCCGAATCCGGCACCGGGCACCTCCTGGGGCGACAGCACCTTGGGCCGCTGTCGCTTGCCCGCCGGCGCGTTGTGAATGTCGGCGAGCGGGATGGTGCTGCGTGCCGCGCGCTCGCGCTCCACAGGGACATCCGCGTACAGCGTTGTGCGCATGCGCGGGATGCGACCCTGCGAGCGTACCAGCGCTTCGATGTCGTCCGGAGACCACTCCTGCCCGTGACCCGAACCGGCCGCGCGGGTAATGCTCTCGTTCATCAGGGAACCACCCAGGTCGTTGGCACCCGCCGCGAGGCAGGCCGCCACGCCCTCGCGGCCCATTTTTACCCAGGACGCCTGGATATTGTCGATCAGGCCGTGAAATACCAGCCGGGCCACGGCATGCATGAGCACGGCCTCGCGGAAGGTCGGCCCACGCCGCGCCCTTCCCTTCAGGTACATCGGCGCCTCCATATGCACGAAGGGCAGCGGCACAAATTCAGTGAAACCGCCCGTTGCCCGCTGCAGCTGCCGGATGCCGAGCAGGTGCGCCGCCCAGTGCCGCGGCTCGTCGAGGTGCCCGTACATGATCGTGGCGGTCGTGCGCAGGCCCTGCTGGTGGGCCGCCGCCACCACCTCGAACCACTGCGCTGTGGTGAGTTTGTCCGGGCAGATTTCACGACGCACCTCGTCGTGCAGCACCTCTGCGGCCGTCCCCGGCAGGGTACCCAGGCCGGCCTCGCGCAGCTGGCGCAGGAAGTCATGCACAGTCACACCGAGCGTTGCAGCGCCCTGGTGAACCTCCAGCGGTGAAAAGGCGTGGATGTGCATCCGGGGAGTCGCGGCGCGCACCGTGTGGAGAATATCGAGGTAAGTCTGGCCGGTGTAATCGGGATGGATGCCGCCCTGCATACAGACTTCGGTCGCGCCGCGCTGCCAGGCCTCACGGCAGCGCCGGGCAATCTCCTCGCCGCTGATATCGTAGGGGCGCCCGCGCAGGTTCTCGCTGTGCTTACCCTTGGAAAAAGCGCAGAACTGGCACTTGAAGTAACACACGTTGGTGTAATTGATATTGCGGTTGACGATGTAGCTGACACGTTCGCCGCTAACCTCGCGGCGCAACCGGTCAGCCTGCTGTGTGACATAGCTGAAGTCGGCACCGCGGGCTTCGAACAGGCGTGCCACGTCGGCCTCGCCCAGGTCGCCGCCGCGGCTGCAGCGCTCCACGATATCGCGTACGTCCGCGGAGACCGCGGCTGTCGGGGGCACGTCACCGAGCAGCTGCGACTCGATCGCGGGCAGCGGCTGCTCTTCGCCGGGTACCCAGTCGTCGCGGCGGGCGAAACCACTCGCGTCGGCCTGCCTGCGCACCGGCGACAGCAGCGCCGGGTCGAGCCAGTGACCTGCCTCGCGGACGTAGGCGGGATACAGGGTGAGGCGCTGCTCGAGGAACTTGCCCGCCAGGGCCGTTTCGCGTGCCAGGCGATCGAGATGGGGCCAGGGCGCCTCCGGGTTGACATGGTCAGGCGTCAGGGGAGAAACGCCGCCCCAGTCATTGATTCCCGCAGCCACCAGCTGCGGCAGGACGCCGGGGCTCAGGTTTGGCGGCGCCTGGATGTTCATCGCCGCGCCGAACACGAGCCGCGCAATCGCGATGGTCCAGAGCAGTTCCTCGAGGTCGGGTTCCGGCGCGGACGCCATCAGCGTGCCCGGCTTGGCGCGGAAATTCTGTACGATCACTTCCTGCAGGTGCCCGTGCCTTTCATGCACGCGGCGCAGCGCCAGCAGGGACTCGATGCGCTCGCGCCGCGTCTCGCCGATACCGATGAGGATCCCGGAGGTAAAGGGCACAGCCGCCGCGCCCGCCAGCTCGAGTGTTTCAAGCCGGCGCGCCGGCACCTTGTCCGGCGAGCCGTAGTGCGGCATGCCTTTCTCGCACAGGCGCTCGGATGCCGACTCCAGCATGATGCCCATGGAGGCACTCACCGGTCGCAACATCGCCAGTTCCGCCTCGTCCATGCAGCCGGCGTTGATGTGCGGCAGCAGCCCTGTCTCTTCCAGTACGCGGCCGGCCGCGGCGGCAACATACTCCAGGGTACTGTCGTAGCCCATTTCGGCGAGCGCCCGCCGCGCGGCGCTGTAGCGCAACTCCGGTCGCTCGCCGAGGGTAAACAGGGCTTCCTGGCAGCCCTGTGCAGCGCCCTGCCGGCACAGCTCCAGGACCTCGTCGATCGGCATGTAGGGCTGTGGAATCTTCTTCGGGGTCTGCGCGAAGGTGCAGTAGTGACAGACATCGCGGCACAGGTGCGTCAACGGGATAAACACCTTGCGCGAGTAGGTAATGACGTTGCGGTGTTCGGTGTCGCGCAGGCGGCTGGCCGCAGCGGCGAGTGCAGCGGTATCCTGTACGCCGGCCAGCTGCAGCGCTTCGTCGTCCTCGAGGTACCCGCCCGCGAGGCATTGCGCAAGCAGGGCTGCCAGCGAGGTCATGACTGGACCTCCGGGGGCATGGGCTGCGCGTCACGCGAACCCAGCCCCGGCAGGGTCAGGCGCAGGCGATCCGCCACCCCGCTCGAACGCAACATCTCGAAGGTCCTGGCGCCCGCACCCGATCCCGCAGCTGCCAGCAGCCGGGCAAGATCCTCGGGTTCGTCCACGTCCAGGCCTATCCCGGGAAGTTGCACTGTATGGGCGGGCACACAGGCGGTGCGCGCCCATGCCAGGTGACGCCGGCAGCTGTCAGAGCCGAAGTGAAAGTCGGGCACACCGGGCAGGCTGAACAACATGAGGTTGGTGCCAATGCCGTGCCGGTCGGGGCCTATGACAATGCCTGCCGCTGCCGCCTGTGCGGCGATCGCCTCGTCCAGCTCGCGGCCCGTTACCAGCGGCACGTCGGCATGCATGATCAGGACCTGCCCGCTCCGTTCGCGCGCCAGCCTCCCGCAGGCCGCAGCCAGCGCGGCATTGAGACCGTGGCAGCCGAGGCTGCGCTCGGACCAGCAACGGGCACCGTAGGCCGCCGCCAGCATGCGCGCCCCCGCGTCGTCGGATACCAGCACCACGTCATCGACGCGCGGGTGCAGCTGCAGCTGCGCCAGCACGTCTTCCGCCATGGCCTGGGCCAACGCCCTGCGCTCGGAGGGTCCCAGCAACCCCGACAGGCGCGACTTCGCCTGCACCAGGTCTTTCAGTGGAATGATTGCGGTGATCATGGAATCAGGAATTCACAAGGTCCAGCACATAACGAGCCAGCCGTCGCTTGTCCTGCAGCGTGGTCATAACAGTTGCGGTCACCCCTACGTCCAGCTCCAGGCGCTCGATATCAGCTGCCAGTGTACCGTCACTTGTATCGATTACGAAATGGTCCACCAGGCCGGGGTAATGCCGCTGGTAGTGACCGGCGACGCCCTGCGCGGTGACAGGCATACCCAACTCGGACATCATCTTGGCCGCCGGACCCTTGATCGCGATCCCGCCGACGATGGGAGATACCAGCACTACCGGTGCGCTGCAGCTTGCCAGCGCCTGCCACATGCCCGGCAATTGCAGTATCGGATCGATACTGACGAAGGGGTTTGACGGGCAGATGACAATTACCGAGAACGCGTCCGCGGCCAGCATCGCCATGACCTCGTGAT
The DNA here is from genome assembly GCA_033722815.1 of Halioglobus sp. Taxonomy (GTDB): domain Bacteria; phylum Pseudomonadota; class Gammaproteobacteria; order Pseudomonadales; family Halieaceae; genus Marimicrobium. The sequence continues at coordinate 4,522 of JAWVYG010000070.1, read as the reverse complement.
TGGCGCTGGCGGCCTCGATGCCGTCGAAGTCGAAGCCGGTCACCTGCGGCGAGCAGGCCTCGCGCACGAAGTAGTGCTGGAAAGGCAGCTCCCCGAGGGAGCTGTGCACGCGGGTGCGGACAGGATCATCGCTCATCGGGTGAATGTGCGCGGTAATGCCGAGGCGAGCGGCCAGCTCGGCGGTTACCTGGGACAGCGTCTGGCCGCGACCCAGCTCGACGCTGCGCCACAGGTGCGTGGCCAGGTCCTTGTCGCCGAGCCGGAACCAGGTTTCGCCACCGAGTCGACCCAGGGCTTCCAGCGCATTGAAGGTCTCGCCGCCCACGCCCCAGCCCTGCTGCGGGTCAGACAGTCCGGCGAGCGTATAGAGCAGGGTGTCGATATCGGGACTGATGTGCAGGCCAAGATGCTCGAAGTCATCGGCGCAGTTGACCAGCACGTGCAGCGCTCCGGCGCTGCTTTCATGCGTCAGCCCCAGCGCCAGCTTGGCGCCGCCGACGCCACCGCTGAGGGCCAGGACCCGCTGCATCGCGGCCGCCATCAGCGGAACAGGTCCGCCTGCCGGTCGCGCAACAGCGACGACGAACCACCGTTCGCCGCAGGCAGGCCGGCGCCGCGCGCCAGCACCACGGGGCAACCCTCCGCGGCCTGGCCCATCAGTAATGACGCCGCGGCGGCCAGTTCATCGGCGACAGCGGGTTCGGTCACTTCCAGTACATTGCCGAACATATCCTGCCCGCCAACCTGGTTGTACAGCGGGTCCAGCCCGGCGGTGCCGATGGCGACGCCCACCGTGCCGTTGCGCCAGGCGCGACCGAAACTGTCGTTGATGATCACCTGGGGCGCTATGCCCGTTGCCGCATGCAGCCCCGCGCGCAATGCGGCGGCGGAAGCGTCGGGGTCCTCGGGCAGCAACAGCACGCGGGGGTTCCGTGGATCGCTGGTGATGTTGGAGCGATCGATACCGGCATTGGCATGCACGTAGCCGTTGCGATGCTCGACGATAATAACGCCGGGGCGCACCCGCAGCACCTCGCGACTCTCCTGCAGGATCAGCTCTACCAGACGCGGGTCCTTATCCGCCTCCGCGGCCAGTAGCGCCGCGTCCTCGCTGACGTCGACCTCGGCGAGGGAGCGATAGCGATCCTCCGCCTTGGAGACGATCTTCTGGGCCACCACGAGCACGTCGCCCTCCTCGAGGGCAAGGCCGTTGTCGCCCAGCGCCGCCAGGTGCAGCGCGACGAGGTCGTCGCCGGGCTCGACCAGCGGAAAGCCGGACAGTGCGTGCAACTGCAGGCGCGCCGTCATGGCGATACCATCGCGTTCGCGATCAGTCGCCCAGGCCGCTGATCTTGATACCGGCGTGACACCCGTACTGCTTGTTGATCACGATCAGCACCGAGGTCAGCGCCTCGGCGGCCGCGGCGTTGTTGATCATGCCCGCATGGAAGCCGCGCATGCCGGCGGCCTCGACGAGTTTGATCACCTCCGCGCGAGCGTCCTTTTTATTGCCGCAGACCAGCACATCACACTCGACGCCGTGCCCCTCCTGCAGGTGCGCGGCCGCCACGTTCTGGAAGGCCGATACCACGGCGACATCCTCTCCCAGCAGGTCCTGGGCAATCTGGCCGGCGCTGCCGCCCTCCGGCAGCTGCACCCTGGCGACCTTGGGCGGCACCAGCGGCACGGTCACGTCGATGAGAATCTTGCCCTGCAGCGCCGGCTTGACCAGTTCCAGCGTACTCGCCTGGTGACTGAAGGGCACGGTAATGGCGACGATCTCTGCGGCCTGGGCGGCCGCGAGGTTTTCCATCGCCTGCACGGAGACCTCGGCAACGCCGCGCTCCGCCATGACCTCCCGCAGATCAGCCACGGCGGCCTCGGCTTTTTCCTGTGTGCGCGACCCGATGATCACCTCGTAACCCGCCTGCGCCCAGCGCCTGGCCAGCCCGGTTCCCAAATCGCCCGTGCCACCCAATATGGCCAGCACCGGCAGTTTCTCTGTCGACATAGATACAATTCCCGAAGAAGTGGTGGATGTTGTGGAGGCATACGCAGGCGGCTTCGCATCAGACCGCTCCTGTCGCGTACGTTGCCACGGGGCACTCCGCCCTGCCAAACTTGATGCTCAGGCCAATTACGCTAGGATGGCCGCAGCCCGAGCATCTTAGGGAAATCACCCATTTATCTCAAGCAGGCGACGCCCCCGGGCGCATGCCGAACCAGGAGAATGAACCGTATGCAAAGTGCGCTCGACTTCAGCGGCAAGGCCGTTATCGTCACCGGTGGCGGCAAGGGTGTCGGCAGGGGCATCACCGAGTGCTTCCTTGCGGCCGGCGCGGACGTCATGATCTGCGGCCGCGGCGAGCCGGAGACACTGCCGAGCGCCGGCGGCCACAGTGCGAACTTCGTGCCCTGCGACGTGCGCGATTACGCACAGATCGAGGCCTGCGTCGAGGCGACGGTGGAGAGGTTCGGCCGGCTGGACGTATTGGTCAACAACGCCGGCGGGGCACCCTACGCCGAGGCCGCCACTGCCTCACCGCGCTTCTCCGAGGCGATCATCGGGCTCAACCTGATCGCGCCACTGAATTTCAGCCAGGTCGCCAACCGCGTCATGCAGCAACAGGAGAGCGGCGGCAGCATCATCAATATTGCCAGCGTCAGCACGATTCGCCCCTCCCCCGGCACGGCGGCCTACGGTGCCGCGAAGGCGGGGCTGGTAAACCTCGGCACATCGCTGGCGGTGGAGTGGGCCCCGCGGGTGCGGGTCAATGCACTGGTGGTAGGACTCACCGTCACGGAACAGTCGCACCTGCACTACGGCGACGAGGCGGGCATAGCCGCCGTCGGGGAGACCATTCCACTGGGACGCATGGCGGTTCCCGCCGACGTGGGCAACGCATGCCTGTTCCTGGCGTCGCCGCTGGCTTCCTATGTCAGCGGCACCAATTTCGCGGTGCACGGCGGCGGCGAAAAACCCGCGTTCCTGAGCGCGGCGAACGTGGCGGACAAATAGCGTGTATATTGCCGGGCTTCTGTTGCCGACGCTTCACTGAGGGGTATACTCATTGCCACACGTCCACAATAATACCGCGCCGCCTGGCCCGAGAAGACGAGCTACCTAGAAATTTCGCATGTCCGACGCGTCCACTCCAGCTGCAAAGCTCCCGGCTACACTCGTGGTGGATGAAGCCACCGCGCTGAGCGGGCCCCTGTCACTGTTAATGGACGGCACCGTGCAGCTCGATGCGGAGAATGTTCTCGGCGACACGCAGGCGGTGAGCGACGGGCTGTACGCAACGCTTGTCGTAGCCCCCGAGGACAACCGCGACAAGAGCCTTGGCGACGCCCGCGTCAGGGTAGAAAACATCAACGGCAACAGCGTGACGATCTCTTTCGCTGCGCCCGACTCACCCGTTGCCCAGCGCTACCGCGAGGTGATCGTGCAGGGATTCGCCGGCGGCGATGCGACCCCGGCTACCTTCGAGGCGCGCGACCTGACGCAGGCGCCCGACCAGGCCGACGGCGGCGAGGCGGAGAAACCAAGACCCAAACCCGGGCAGAAGAAAGGAACCGATGATGCCAGGAAGCCGTTGCCGGCCTCCGCTCGCTATGCCCGCATGCTGGAGGACATCCACTCCCGCTCCCGCGAGCAGCTGGCACACGCGCTGCCGCCGTTCCTCGACGACCTCGACGAGCACCTGCAGGGCGACCGCGCTTCGCGCGCGAGCCAACGTTTGGGCCGCAACGTACTGCACGATACGGCAGAGAAACTCGCCCAGGGCCGCGCCACCGTGGTCACCACCTTCATCGAGGGTATCGAGGAGTACTTCTCCGACCTGACGCCCGACCAGGCCGACGACCAGCTGTGGAAGTACGAGGTCGACGGGGCAGAGGAACTCGATCTGATCGACCTGCAGGAGTACGAGGATTTCCTCCTTATCGACCGCGTGGTCAGCAGCGGGGAGGAAATTCACCAGGTCCCGCTCGAGGCGCTCACCCTGCGCCTCGCGGAGATGATCGATGTAGACCCCAACACCCTGCGCAACCCCATTCACGTGCGCCAGATCTGCCGCGCGCTGCAAAGCGGACTGAATGCCGCCGAGATCTCACGGGACGCGCACAAGCCGATATTCGATTTTTTCGGCAAGAAATTCGTGCCGCGGCTGCAACACTTCTACGCGCCATTCAATGAGATGCTGGCGGACGAGGGCGTCCTGCACGACATCGAGGCGCGCATAGAGGAAGCAGGCACGCTGCTGGATCGCAAGCTCGCCAGCGAGCGCCCCGACAGGCCGTCACGCGACCGGTCCTCTCCCGAAAAGCCGGGCGACGGCGCCGCGGAAGACGCAAACGGGGTGAGCGACCGTGAGCGCCTCGACCAGGCCCACCAGCAACTGGGCGAGCAGATCACCGATGCCATGGGCCGCTTCACCGCCGCCGGCCTGTACAAGTCGGTGGTGGACGCGCTCAACTTCAAGCGCGAGGCCGAGGGCCTGCTGGACTCCGAGGGCCTGGC
>JAWVYG010000069.1:0-8429 GCA_033722815.1 Halioglobus sp. | reverse complement strand
GATCACTTCTTCCAGGCCGCCGCCCTGGGCCCACGCCAGTGGGCTGAGCAGTGCCGTGGCAACACATGATGCGATAGCGCGGTGCGCGAAGGGGGAGGGTGTACGGGACATCGAGACTACTCCTTAGCCTGTTTGTTATTTCGTTATTGCTGGCTACCTTAACAAGTTGTGCGTGAAGGGCAAGCGCACTGACCATCCCGAGGCAGGGCGAGTTGGACACGGCGTTGACGCAGCGGCGTCAGTCCGTGGGCCGGCGCCTGTTGTCGTGCCGGTATACCGCGTCATCGAGCCTGCCGCCGCGCAGGCTGTCCGGCGCCTGCTCGAAGTAGGAGTCCTGGGTGCGCCGCGTGCGGCTGAAATCCACCACCTCGCTGCGGTAGGCGAATTTCCATACGCCGTCGCGCTTCTCGTAGCGGTCCAGGTAGCGCCCCGCGATGATGATGTCCTCGAAGCCCGCCTCGCCCTCCACCTTGTGGTAGGCGTTGAAGTAGACCTCGCCGAAAGCCTCGTCGCCTTCGACGTCGACCAGCACGTTGCCGATCATGTGGTGGTTCGCGGCGTGGTCCTTGAGCGCGCTCATGCAGAACTCCGCGAATTCCATGGCGGGCCCTTTGGTGAAGCCGTAGTCACACCAGGCGTCCTCCCAGAACACCGACTTGAGCAGCACCTCGTCGTGGCGATCCAGGCCGCGCATGTACTTGCAGCTCAGCTCGTAGATCTCCTGCTTGGCGAGGTACTCTTCTATGCGATCGCTCATTGCCCGGCTCCTCAGACGTCTTGTTGCAGGAAGGGGTAGAGGGGATCCCCGGGGTGATGGGCGCCCTTCGTAAGGTCGCGGAACGCCTCGCTGTCGCGCTCATCGACCACCGGTACCCGCTTGCACCACTCCATGACCACGCGCCTGTGCAGCAACTTCCACACCCCGTCGCGGCGCTCCAGCCTGTCCAGGTAGCGCCCGTAGAAGTGTAGCTCCTCCTGCGCGCCGCGCAGCAGGTGGCCCGCCGACACGCAGGTTTCACTGCGGGCGCTGTCGCCGGCCAGGGCTATCAGGACATTGCCCAGGCCGTGGCGCGTCAGTTCGTACTGGCCGTCCAGCGCGCCGATCACCAGTTCCACGAAGGGCGCCGCGGGACCCTTGTAGGCGCCGTAGTCGACTTCGGCCTCCGGCCAGTAGCAGTCGGCCAGGGTCGCCGGGTCGAGCCTGTCCAGCCCGCGGCTGTGGCTGGCCAGTACCTCCTGTATCGCCAGTCTGTCCGCGACTTCCGCCGCGGTTGGAACGCTGCCCGTGGTCATATGCTTGATACTCCTCAAGTTAGTGCGGGTTGTGGTGAGGCCGCGACGGGTTATAATTAAAAAAACAGTCCTGCCTGATTGTATTATTGGGTGGCAGGGCAAGTCCATCCATCAACCCGAATTGGTAGCGATTCACTATGACCAGCGAGATCAAGCCCGCGCCGGGCGAAGCCCGGGCGGGCGGCCCGAGCATTGCCGATACCTTCGCCAGTGACGCCATTGCGCCCCCGGCGCCCCTGCTCGAATCGGCCTATGAGTTCATGGGCGACGGCGACATCGCGGCCAGTCGCTATACCTCGGAGGCGTTTTTCCGCCGTGAGATGCGCGACATGTGGGCCCGGGCCTGGCAGTGGGCCTGTCGCGAGGAACACCTGCCGGACGTCGGTGATACCTACGTCTACGACATCGGGCCCTACTCGGTGATCGTGGTGCGCTCAGGGCAGGACAGGATAGAGGCCTTTCACAATGTCTGCACCCACCGGGGTACCCGCCTGCTGGACAGCGAGGGCTCCGGGTATGCCCACGGCTTTACCTGCCCATTCCACGGCTGGTCCTGGGCGCTGGACGGCAGCATCGAGACCATCCCTGGCGCGTGGGACTTTCCCCACGCGACCGAGGCCGACCATGCCCTGCGTCCCGTGCAGTGCGAGCGCTGGGGCGGTTTCGTGTTCATCAACCTGGATCCCGACGCGGCGCCACTGCGCGAGTCGCTGGATGTCCTGCCCGATCATTTCACGCACTTCCCGCTGGAGCGCAGGCGCATACGGCTGCACGTGCAGAAGCGCCTGCCGGCCAACTGGAAAGCCGCCCAGGAGGCCTTCATGGAGGCCTACCACAACTTTGAAACGCACAATTCGCCCAACGGCGGCAACACCCAGTACGACGTGTTCGGCCGCTTTGTGACGCGCTTCATCCACAACATCGGTACCTACAGCCCCGAATCCCTCGCGGATTACCCGGGGGAGAAGTGGCGCCGGCCGACGCTCACCGAAGAGGAAATCCTGGCCGGCCTGGCGGTCATCGGCGTCGAGCCGCGTGAGCTGGCGGCGGGTGAGACGGCGCGCTCGGTCGCGGCGCAGCAACTGCGCGAGAAGTTGGGAGAGAGCCTGGGCGTCGATCTGTCCGACGTCAGCGAGTGCCTGATGCTCGATTCCATCGAGTATCACCTGTTTCCCAACATGTTCCTGTTCCCGGGCGTCAACGTGCCCATGGTGTATCGCTTCCGCCCCGACGGCGAGGACGTCGACAACTGTATCTTCGACCTGCTGTTGATGGAGCTATTGCCCGAGGGGGCTATGCATCCCGATCCCCCTGACCCGGTGTTCCTGGATGTGGAGGACTCCTACACCCAGGTCGAGGAGTTGAGCTGGCTGGCGCCGGTGTACGACGAGGATACCGGCAACCTCGACCTGCAGCAGCGCGGGCTCAAGGGCCAGGGCAAGGCCGGCATCACCCTCGGCAACTACCAGGAGGCGCGCATCCGGCGCATGCACCTGACGCTGGACGATTTCCTGGCCATTGCGGCGCAGTCCACCGATGACTGATTGTTATCAGCGCATTGCCGCGGCGGGTGAGCTGCCCGCCGGGAAGATACTCTGCATCACTGTTGGGGACAGGGAGATCCTCCTGTGCCACACCGCGGAGGGTTACTTCGCGGTGGACAACCAGTGCAGCCACGCGGCAGCGCGCCTGAGCGAGGGCAAGCTCAAGGGGCACCGCATCCTCTGTCCGCTGCACGGCGCCGCTTTCGATGTGCGCGACGGCTGCGCGCTGAGCAGGCCCGCGTCGCAGCCCATTGCCACCTATGCACTGCGCGTACAGGACGACGGCATCTTCATCCGGCTGCCGCCCGACGAGGGCTGACACGGCCCGGACCGCGCGGGGGCAGGCGTTTCCCGGCGGCATGCCGCCGCGCAAGCAGGTATGCCACGGCGGGCACTACCAGCAGCAGGGAGTGGGGCAGGCTGACCACGCTGACGCTCAGCGTGTCGATTGTGCCGCGGAACTCGCTTTGCGGGTACAGGGTATCGAACAGCACGTAATAGAATTCCGCATTCACCATGTCCGGCAGGCTGAAAGACTGCGCCAGGACCGCGACATGAGCGAACAGGTCCACGGCCCGTAACTCGATTTCCATGAATTCCCCGAAGCCGGTCGTCGCGTCAGTGCCCCGGCCGCTGAAAAGGATCGCCTCGGTGCCATTGGCATAGTGGTCCAGCTGCGAGATCCGCAGCGGGTTCGCCACATTGTCGATCGCGTAGTCGTCGTAATCGATATCGAGCAGCGCGTCGGTAAAGTTCGCGGTGATGCCGAAACCGCTGTCGATCGGGGGAAAAGCCGGCGCCGCCGAGGTGTCGTACACCAAAGAGCCGGAGACGCGTTCGCCATCCAGCGGGGCGAACAGGCCGAAGCCGCGGTCGACGGTGCCGCTGAAGTCCAGCCGGATGGTATCCGCCGACGCGTGTGCCGCGGCCAGCCATAGCGCCGCGGCTGCCAGGAGTATAAATCTTGCGCCCATAGTCACCACCTCTCGGAGCACGCCTGGATACAGTATAGACCGCCCGGCGCGTGGACGCGTGATTGCCCGCGGCGCTATTCGATTTCTGCCGGGCTTCCGTTTTGGTGCCGAACTGCCTATTGTTTACTCTTTGAGCCGATCGCGGGATGGTGGTGTCAATGGAGATAACCGAGGCCCTGGCCAATCACGACGTCAAGGCGGCGCGACGCTATTTCAAGGCCCATGGCCGCCCGGACCTGTCGGCCATACCCGGTAACCGCGGCTGGCCGATACTGGGTCACGTGCCCGCCTTCCTGTCCGACGTGCACAAGCTGCTCGACCGGCAGTACGCCCGCTATGGCGACGTGTTCATTCTCAACGGCCCGCGCACCGAAGGTGTTTTCATGCTTGGCCCCGAGGCGAACGAACTGCTGCTCAAGAACGAGGGGCAGTTGTTCTCCAACTTCCTGGCGTGGGACCTGTCCTTCGCGGACGTGTTCGACAACAACGTGCTGGAGCGGGACTTCTCGGGCCACAAGCGGCACCGCAAGATCCTGCAGCTGGCGTTCAAGCGACCCTCCGTCGAGGGTCATATCGAGCTCATGGGCCCCCTGATCGAGCGGGGTGTCGCGGATCTGCCGCTTGGCCGCAAGTTCAAGCTCATGCCGTTCATCAAGCGCCTGCTGCTCGATGTGGGCGCCAACGTGTTCCTGGGCGAGGAGGTAGGGGAGCAGGCGGACAGGCTGAACAAGGCCTTCATCGACATGGTGGCTTCGGCGGCCGACCCGTTTCGCGTGCGCATACCCTTTACCCCCTACATGCGCGGCGTCGCCGGGCGCAGGGTGCTGTCGGATTACGTATACGGCAACATCGACAGCAAACGCAGCTCCGACGGACGGGACCTGTTCACCCAGCTGTGCCAGCTGACCGACGAGGAGGACGGCTCGCGCTTCAGCGACGAGGAAATCTGCGACCACATCACCTTCCTGCTGTTCGCGGCCCACGACACCACGACCAGTGCGATGTGCTCGGTGCTGTTTTCCCTGGCCGACAATCCCGAGTGGCAGGACATACTCGCGGATGAAATCCGCGGCATCGGCGTCGACGCGCTCACGCACGACGACCTGGACAGGATGGTCAACGCGACGCTGGTGATCCAGGAGGCGCTGCGTATGTATCCGCCGCTCGTGATGATGCCGCGCTACGCACTGCGCGAGTTCGAGTTCCACGGGCACCGCATACCGGCGAACACGACCTGTGCGATCTCCTCGCTGTTCACGCATTACATGGAGGATTACTGGAGCGAGCCGCACAGGTTCGACCCGGCACGATTCACGCCGGAGCGCGCCGAGGAAAAGGGGCACTTCTTCCAGTACATACCCTTTGGTGGCGGCGCCCACAAGTGCCTGGGGCTGCATTTCGCGCAGGTGCAGGGCAAGATATTTCTCTACCATTTCCTGCGCCGCTACCGCGTCAGCAAGGAGCCGGGCCAGCACTTCAGGTACAACAATGTGCCGCTGACTTTCCCGACCAACGGCCTGCCGCTGACGTTACACCGGAGGGGGTAGGGGGTCTCGCCAGCGGCGCCGCTAGCGCCCGAGCACCTCGTGCAGTTGCCGGTGCATGTTCTGCACGCCGGGCTCGTTGCGCCCCACCAGTACCTTGCGTTCGATGCCCGACTGCAGGCCGCGGTGAATCCTGTCCACCAGCGTGTAGTCCTCGCCGACGGCGACGTCGTTGATCATCTGGAAGTAGGCCTCGTATTGCGCCCGCTGCTCGTCGCTGCCCGGTTCCTCGGGCAGGAACATGCTGTGGTAGACCACTGAGCGGTCCGGCGCGACGGGATAGACGCGCCAGGTCTGGAAGTGGTCGTTCACCACGAAAATCACCGTGTTGGGGAAGATATAGTTGACGTAGGAACTGTGCTCGCGCGGCTGCCACTGTTCCTCGGGAGTGTCCCTCAGCTCCCGGATGCTCAGCGCGGGCGAGCCCATGGAGTGGTTGCGCCCGTACTGCCTGTAGTGGGCGATATTGGAGTGCGCCATCTGCGCGATCGTTTCCGGGTGCAGGAACTCGAAATGGTAGTACTCGTGGAAGGTGTCCATATTCAGCTTCCAGCTGAAATCGGTGAACACCTTCTTGGCCCCAAGGTAGTAGTGGTCCTCGAAGCCGAAACCGCACAGGCGCTCCTGCAGGCCCGCCAGGACCTCGTCTATATCGAAGCGCAGGTTGGGGTTGGGCATGACGAAGATCATGCCGTGCTTCTCCTGCACGTCCAGGCGGCGCAGCCCCAGCGCCTCCCGGTCGATGCCGTCGAAGCCCTCTTTCCCGAAGGGCACACCGATGAGCCTTCCATCCAGGTCGTAGGACCAGCCGTGGTAGGGACAGGAAAACATGCGCCCCTTGCGCGCCCTGCCGTGCGTCGCATCGTTCAGCGGCGCGCCGCGGTGGGAGCAGATGTTGACCAGGGCGTTCAGCTGGCCGTCGTCGTTGCGCACGATCAGGATGGGCACGCCGGTGTCGTCGAAGGCGAAGTAATCGCCGGGCTGGGGAACGATGCAGCTGGGACCTACGAACTGCGGGTAGTTGCGCATCAGTTCCTGTTCGCGCCGGAACAGCCCGGGATCGGTGTACTCGCCGACATCGATCTCCATGACGCTCTCGGCCAGCGAGGTGGTGTTGCGCTCGACCAGGTCGAGCAGGATCTTGATCTCCTCTACCAGCTGTTCCCGGTTCAAGAGAAACGCCTACAAGCCCAGAACCATCTTGGCGATGATGTTGCGCTGGATCTCCTGTGAGCCACCGAAAATCGACGCCGCGCGGTTGTTCAGGTAGCGCGGTACCACCGAGCTGATGTAATCCCCGCGCACCGGGTTGCCCTCCGCGACCGGGTCCATGACGAAGCCCGTGTAACCCAGCACGTCGACGCACAGTTCGTTCACGGCCTGCTCCAGGCGCACGGTATTGACCTTGAGTATCGACGACTCCGGGCCGGGGGCGCCCCCCTCGCTGACCGCCGAGAGGATGCGCAGCTCGGTGATCTCGAGGGCTTTCAGGTCGATCTCAACGCGTGCCAGCCGGCGCGCGATGTCGCCACTCGAGTCGAAGTCGGGATTGTCCGCCCTGGCCTGGTCCATCAGGCCGCGCAGGTTGTCGATCTCGTGGCGAATGCGGTGGGCGCTGAAGCCGCCGCCGCGTTCGAACTCGAGCAGGTACTTGGCGTAGCTCCAGCCCTTGTTCTCCTCGCCAATGCGGTTGTCCACCGGCACCCGCACGTCATCGAAGAACACCTGGTTCACTTCGTGGTCGCCGGCCATGGTGATGATGGGCTCCACGCTGACACCCGGCGAGTCCATGTCGATCAGCAGGAAGCTGATACCGGCCTGGGGCTTCGCCGAGGTATCGGTGCGCACCAGGCAGAAAATATGGTCCGCGAGGTGCGCATGGGTGGTCCAGATCTTCGAGCCGTTGACGATGTAGTGGTCACCGTCGCGTTCCGCTTTCAGTTTCAGGCTGGCGAGGTCCGAGCCCGCGCCGGGTTCCGAGTAACCCTGGCACCAGTAGTGCTCGCCGTTGAGAATTTTCGGCAGGTACTCCTGCTTCTGCTGTTCGCTGCCGAAGGCCATGATGACCGGGGCCAGCATCAGCAGCCCTAGGGGAATGAGCATCGGCGCACCGGCGTGGTAGCACTCCCTGCTGAATATGTACTTCTGCGCCGGCGTCCAGTCCGTGCCGCCGTGTTCGGCCGGCCACTGGGGCACCGCCCAGCCTTTCTCCACCAGGATGGCCTGCCATTCCAGTGCGATGTCCTTCTCGACGAACACACTGGAGTTGTTCGCCGTGCCCTCCACGATGTGGTCCGGCAGGTGTTCCGCGAGGAAAGCGCGTACCTCCTGCTGGAAGGCCAGTTCTTCTTCGGTGAAATTCAGGTTCACGGCGTTGTTACCCTTGCTTCGCGGTCGTTATCAGGCGGGCTGCATGGCCCAGGCGATACCGCGGCGCAGGACCTCGTAGTACTCTTCGGTTTTCCAGGCGCCTTCTTCCGGCTCCGGGTACTCCTCGATCAGCGGCTGCATGTCGTACTTGCCGCGACAGTGTCCCAGGGTGAAATACAGCACCTGGCCACTGCCGTAGGGATGGATATACAGCACCGGTTGGACGTCGGTGTCCTTCTTCCAGTCGTCGCGCACGAAGCTCTCCACCTCGTCGTTCCAAAGGCAGTGCAGGAGGGTCTGGTGTTCCCCGTGCATCTTGCACAGGTACAGCTCATCATCGACGGTAAAGGTCGGGATGTCTTTCACCAGTTCGTGGTCGGGCTCGGTGACGTAGACCTCGTAGGGCTGGATCGGCGGGTGCGACATGAACTGACTGCCGAGTATCTCCATGAATGGCACGTTCTCCTCCGGGCAGTCCACACGCAGGCCGCCGTCGGCGGCGGGCTCCAGGAAGCGCAGTATGGAGTTGGTGCCGTGCAGGGCAAACCATTTCCTGCCGCCGCGTATATAGTCGACGAGGCGCTGCGTCTGGTCTTCGGTCGGTACCACGTCGCATGTGTAGGTGATGAGGAAATCGCTGTCGCAGATGGCGTCGATGTCGCTGAAGTCCGCGCCGACCCGTACCTTGATGCGCGGCTGCTCCG